>CACWJV010000068.1 GCA_902761265.1 Oscillospiraceae bacterium
TCAGGTGACCGGCGTCGTGCTGTTTGAAAAAAACTGTCATGAAAAGCTCTATCCGGCGTCTGTCACCAAGATCATGTCGCTGCTGCTGTTTACGGAAGCAATCGAAAACAACAAACTTCATCCGGAAGACCGTATCACGGCAACGCGCGAGGCAGTGGAAAAAGGCGGGTCGCAGATCTGGCTCAAGGAAGGCGAGCAGATGACGGCGGACGAACTGCTGCGCGCAACGGCGATCGGCTCCGCCAACGACGCCTGCACGGCCCTGGCGGTGCATCTGGCCGGGTCCGAAACCGCGTTTGTCCGGCAGATGAACGAACGTGCGCAGCAGCTCGGTATGCACGATACCGTGTTCGAAAACTGTACCGGACTCGATGACGACACCGAAACACACTTAACAACCGCCTACGATATTGCGCTTATGTCGCGTGCGCTGCTGGCGCACGAAAAGATCCAAAAGTATACGACCGTCTGGATGGACAGCCTGCGCAACGGCCAAACGCAGCTTGTCAACACCAACAAGCTCGTGCGTTTTTATACCGGAACCACCGGCCTTAAAACCGGCACCACCGGCAAGGCCGGCTGCTGTGTCAGCGCCAGCGCCCGCCGCGACGGGATGCATCTGATCGCCGTTGTCCTGCACGCGCCCACAAGCAACGACCGCTTTGCCGATGCAAAAACAATGCTTGACTGGGGCTTTGCGTCGTTTGAATCCGTCGCGCCGGACCTTGACAAAGCCGCATTACATCCCGTGCCGGTGCGCCGCGGAATTGTGCAGAGTGTTAAAGTTCAGCCGCCAAAGCTGCAAAGCCTGCTGCTGAAAACCGGTGAAAAGGAAAAGCTGCAAACAACCGTCGAACTGGCCGGCGATGTTTTTGCCCCGGTGGAAAAAGGACAGCAGCTTGGCACGCTGTCCGTCTTGCTCGACGGCAAAACGCTTGCCGAATACCCGTTGTGCGCGGCGTGCGACGTGCGTGCGCGTACGCTTTGGGACGCGTTCTTGCGGCTGTTTTCGGCGCTGCGTGTGCGTGCCTGACGGAAAAAGTCACTGTGGGCGGTTGACAAAACGGACGTTTTGTATTAAAATGACAAATAACTATTTTGACCAATCACCAGGAGGCAGTTATGTCATTTACGTTTTCTAAAAAATATGCCGCGCCGTTTGTGACGGACGCTGAAATAGAAAGCTACCGCGAAAAAATCACCGAAGCACACCGTATGCTGCACAACGGCACAGGTGTCGGCAACGACCGGCTCGGCTGGATCGATCTGCCGGTCAATTATGACAAGGAGGAATTTGCCCGGATCAAAGACGCCGCCAAGCGGATTCAAGCGCATTCCGACGTGTTGATCGTCATCGGCATCGGCGGGTCCTATCTGGGCGCCCGTGCCGTGATCGAAGGGATCAAATCGGTGCATTACAATGAGCTGCGCGACGGCACGCCGGCGATCTATTTTTCCGGCAACTCGATCAGCCCGGCTGCGCTGTGCGATCTGATTAAAATCTGCGAAGGCAAAGATTTTTCCGTCAACGTGATCTCCAAATCCGGCACCACGACGGAACCGGCGATCTCGTTCCGTGTGTTCCGCGATATGCTGATCCGAAAATACGGCGACAAGGGCGCTGCAGAGCGCATCTTTGTGACGACTGACCGCGAAAAAGGCACGCTCAAGCAGCTTGCCGATGCGCAGGGCTACGAGACTTTCGTGGTGCCCGACGATGTCGGCGGACGCTATTCCGTGCTGACAGCCGTCGGCCTGCTGCCGATCGCTGCCGCGGGGATCGACATCGACGCGCTGATGGGCGGCGCCGCCAAAGCGAGAGCTGACTTCATGCGCGACGATCTGTCCGAAAACGTCTGCTACCAATATGCTGCCGTGCGCAACGTTTTGTACGGCAAAGGCAAAAAGATGGAGATGTTCATCAGCTATGAGCCGAACTTTCTTTTGATGAACGAATGGATCAAGCAGCTTTTCGGCGAAAGCGAAGGCAAAGAGGGCAAGGGACTGTTCCCTTGTTCCGCGATCTTTTCCACCGATCTGCATTCTCTCGGTCAGTATATTCAACAGGGCGAACGCCTGATGTTTGAAACGGTTGTCCGTTTCGAGCAGCCGCAGCACGAATACATCATCGAAACCGATCCCGTCAACGCCGACGGCCTCAATTTCCTTGCCGGCAAACCGATGTCGTTTGTCAACGAAAAGGCGTTTGAAGGCACCGTGCTTGCCCATAATGACGGCGGTGTGCCGAATATCGTTCTGACGCTGACAAAGCTCGACGAAGAAAACCTCGGCTATCTGCTGTACTTCTTCGAAAAAGCCTGTGCCATCTCCGGCTATGTGCTCGGGGTGAATCCGTTTGACCAGCCGGGTGTGGAGAGCTATAAAAAGAATATGTTTGCACTTTTGGGCAAACCCGGATACGAAAAAGAAAAAGAAGCACTTGAACAAAGACTTTCCATGTGATATAATAGTCTTGACCGAAAGGGAATCCCCACTTGAAGTGGAAATATACAGAAGGAGGAAATTATTATGATTTCTCTGATTTTAGGACACAAAGGCGCCGGTAAAACAAAGCATTTGATCTCTTGCGTAAACGAAGCTGTGGAAACCTCCAAGGGCAACGTCATCTGTGTGGAAAAAGAGACCAAATTAACATATGATGTCAATTATCGCGCAAGACTGATCGCAACGGACGACTACGAAGTCAAAGGCTACGACACCTTCTTCGGCTTTCTGGCCGGTGTCTGCGCCGGCAACCACGACATCACGGACGTGCTTGTAGACGCAACGCTGCGCATCGGCGGCAGAGATTACAACGCGCTTGCGAAATTCCTGGAGCAGGTGTATGAGCTTTCCGAAGTGCATGAAACGGCGTTTGTATTCACTGTTTCTGCAGACAGAGAAGAATTGCCGGAATCCATTTTCAATTTCTGCAAGGTTCTGTAAAACAATGATTATGCGGCGGTTACGGCAGTAGCCGCCGTTTTTGGTGAGGTGTCAAAATGCCGGATTCTTTCTATGAAAACGAAGCGCGCCGCGACGGCTACAAGATCGTTTGCGGCATTGACGAAGCCGGACGCGGTCCGTTGTGCGGACCGGTCTGTGCCGCTGCGGTGATTTTGCCGCCGGACTGCGAGATAGAAGGACTCAATGATTCCAAAAAGCTCAGCGAAAAAAAACGCGAAGCGCTCTATGATGTGATCAAAGAAACCGCAATCGCCTACGGAATCGCTATGGCTTCTGCGCAGGAGATCGACGAGATCAATATTTTGCAGGCGACGTTCCTTGCCATGCGCCGCGCGGTTGCGATGCTGGAAGTACAGCCGGACTGCGCGCTGATCGACGGCAACGGCAAACCGGGGCTTTCGATCGAACAGCGCACCATCGTTAAGGGTGACAGCAAAAGCGTTTCCATCGCCGCGGCGTCGATCCTTGCAAAAGTCACGCGGGATCGCTACATGAAAGAAATGGACAGGCAGTATCCGCAGTATGCCTTCGCACAGCACAAAGGATATGGCACCAAACTGCACTATGAAAAACTGGCGGAATACGGCCTTTGTCCCGAGCACAGACGCACGTTTTTGAAAAAGATTTTGGAGGCGCAGCCGTGACCCGCGGCGAAACCGGCCGTCTGGGGGAAGAACTGTGTGCGCGCTATCTCGAAAAAAACGGGTACGCAATCGTCATGCGCAACTTTCACGCGCGCTTCGGGGAAATTGACGTCATCGCCGAAACCGAAAAGGAGATCTGTTTTGTTGAAGTGAAAACGCGCAAAGCGAACGCCATGGTGTCGCCCGTGCAAGCGGTCGATCTGCGCAAGCAGCAAAAGCTGGTGCTCACAGCGCAGGTCTATCTGCAGCGGTACCCGAGCGAAAAGCAGCCGCGCTTCGATGTGTTCGAAGTGCTGACCGGAATGGACGGCAAACCGACCCATCAGCGCCACCTTGAAAATGCCTTTGACGCGTCGTGTATCGACGGGTTATACTATTGAACGACTGTTTCGCATACAAAAAGATGAAAAAATTTTGCAAAAAAGGTTTTCATTCTTTGCCTTTCGTGTTATGATAAACCCATTGAACTTCCCGGGAGGAACTGACCATGCTTTATACGAGTACAAGAGATACATCCGTACACGTCACTTCCGCGCAGGCGATTGCGCACGGCATCAGCGCCGACGGCGGTCTGTTTGTGCCTGAAGAGATCCCGGCCATCGACCAGGCATTTTTGAAAGAGCTGGCCGGTCTTGATTATATTTCGCGCGCCAAGCGTGTGCTCTCGCTTTATCTGACGGACTTCACCGACGAGGAGATCGATTTCTGTGTGCGCGGCGCCTATGCGCCCGGCAAGTTTTCGAGCGAAAAGGTTTCGCCTTTGCATACGATCGCGGACGGTGCCCATGTGCTGGAGCTCTGGCGCGGTCCGACCTGCGCGTTCAAGGATATGGCGCTGCAGCTTTTACCGTATTTGTTGACCACTGCGGCTAAAAAGACCGTTGCCGACAAAACGATCGTCATCCTTGTCGCAACCTCCGGCGATACCGGCAAGGCGGCGCTTGCCGGATTCTGCGATGTGCCCGGCACCAAGATCATGGTCTTCTATCCGAACGACGGCGTCAGCCCGATGCAAAAGCTGCAGATGACGACGCAGGAGGGCAGCAATGTCAGCGTCTGTGCCATCAACGGCAACTTTGACGACGCGCAAAACGGTGTAAAGGCGATCTTTACCGATCCCGAAGTCGCCAAAAAGCTCGACGAAAACGGCATGATGTTCTCGTCCGCCAACTCTATCAACTGGGGCCGGCTGGTACCGCAGATCGTCTATTATATCTCCGCGTACTGCGACCTGCTTGCGGACGGCACAATCGAAAACGGCGATCCCGTCAATATTGTTGTCCCCACCGGCAACTTCGGCAACATCCTCGCGGCTTACTATGCGCGGCAGATGGGTGTGCCGGTCAAAACGCTGGTGTGCGCCTCCAACGCCAACAACGTGCTCACAGAGTTCCTGCACGACGGCGTCTACGACCGCAACCGTCCGTTCTTTACCACAACCTCGCCGTCGATGGATATCCTGATTTCCTCCAACCTCGAACGCTTGCTGTTCCACCTTGCCGGTGAGGACGACGCGCGCGTGCGCGGCTGGATGGCGCAGCTCAAAGAGACCGGCCGCTATGTCGTGGAGGACGATATCAAAGAAAAGCTGCAAACGCTGTTTGCCGCCGGTTGCTGCAACGACGACGCGACTAGAGCGACGATCGCAAAAACCTGGCGCGACGGCTATCTGTGCGATACGCATACGGCTGTGGCAGTCAACGTCTATGAATCTTATGCCGCAAAGACCGGCGACAAAACGCCGACCGTAATCGCATCCACGGCGAATCCGTATAAATTCTCCAAAGCGGTGCTGGCCGCTGTGACCGGCAAGGCGCCCGACGGCGCCGATGAATTTGCGCAGGTTGACGCGCTGATCGCCGCAACGGGCGAACCCTGCCCGCCGCAGCTTGCAACGCTGAAAGCAAAAACGCCGCGTTTCCTCGACTGCTGCAACCGCGAGGATATGGCGCAAAAGGTCTATGAGATGCTCGGCATCTGAATCAAAAGCGTGGAAGCGGCACGTGGGTGACTGCGTGCCGCTCATTTTATGAAAGGAGGAACCGTTATGCACCTGTTTGCAATTGCGGATACGCATTTGTCGCTGCGCACAAACAAGCCGATGGATATCTTTCAGGGCTGGTCGGACTATGTGCAGCGTCTGGAAGCGAACTGGCGGCGGCTTGTCACCGATGACGACGTCGTTGTCATCCCGGGGGATATTTCCTGGGAAATGGATCTGCAAAAGTGCACACAGGATTTCGCGTTCCTCGACCGACTACCCGGCACCAAGATACTGATGAAGGGCAACCACGACTATTGGTGGACGACCAAACGCAAGATGGACGCGTTCATTGAGCAAAACGGATTTTCCACCTTAAAGATTTTGTTCAACAATGCCTACCGTTTCGGCGATTACACGATCGTCGGCACCCGCGGCTGGTTTTACGACGCGGAAGCCGATGCGGACAAAAAAGTGCTGCTGCGTGAAAAGGGGAGACTGAAGATGTCCATCGACGCCGGCAAAGCGCTCGGCGGTGAGCTGATCTGTTTTCTGCATTATCCGCCGCTGTCTTTGAATCAGAGCTGTGAAGAACTGCTTAGCGTGCTGCGCGATGAACAGATCCGGCGCTGCTATTACGGCCATCTGCACGGTCCTTCCACGTCCCTTGCCTTCATCGGCGACCGGGATGACATTCATTTTCAGTTGATTTCCGAAGATTATTTGCATTTTTGTCCGTTTTTGGTGAAAAAAAAAAAAAAAAAGTATGGAAATTCTGAACAAAGTCTGTTATAATACATTGGTTAAATTGCATAACGGGTAAACACGGCGTGTCCGGCTGCCCGGGAAAACACAAAAAGGAGATCAAAACCATGAGCTTAAAAACGTGCAACAAAGCAGAGGAAGCGAACCTTTACACCCTCGAAGTGTCCATCGATGCCAAAGCATTCGAAGACGCGATGAACAAGGCGTTCAACAAGCAGAAAAACCGTATCTCGCTGCCGGGCTTCCGCAAGGGCAAAGTGACCCGCAAGATGGCGGAGACCTTCTACGGCAAAGGCTTTTTATATGAAGACGCGCTGGATATCTGCTACCCGACCGCAGTGGAAGACGCGATCAAGGAAGCAGAGCTTGACGCTGTCGGCACCAAGAGCGCTGATATCAAAGAGATCGGCGAAAACGGTGTGGAGCTGACGGTTGAAGTGTATGTCAAGCCAGACGTGGAAATCAAGGCATACAAAGAACTCAAAGCGACCAAAAAGAAAGTGGAAGCAACCGACGACGAAATCAACGCCAAAATCGACGAACTCATTCACCGCAACGCGCGCATCATCTCTGTGGAAGACAGAGCCGCGCAGGACGGCGATATCGCTGTGATCGACTTTGAAGGCTTTGTGGACGGCGTTGCGTTCGACGGCGGAAAAGGCGAAAACTACGAACTGAAACTCGGTTCCGGCACCTTCATCCCGGGTTTCGAAGATCAAATCATCGGCCACAATGCCGAAGATGCGTTCGACGTAAACGTGACCTTCCCCCACGAATATGCGCCGGAACTTGCTGACAAAGACGCAGTATTCAAAGTAACGCTCCATGAAATCAAGACCGAGGAATTCCCCGAAGTCGACGACGAATTTGCCCAGGACGCTGCCGATTGCGATACGGTTGACGCGCTGAAAAAGCAGCTTGCCGACGAGATCAAGAAGGACAAGGAAGACGCCAACGACCGTGAAATCCGTAGCCAGCTTTTCGATAAGCTTGTGGAAAACACGGAAGGCGAGATCCCGCCGGTTATGGTTGACAGCGAGATCGAAAACCAAATCCGCGACATGGATTACAGACTGTCTTCTCAGGGCATGAACTTCCAAACCTACCTGCAGTACATGAGCATGGACTTAGACGCCTATAAAGAGCAGTCCAGACCGGAAGCCGAGAAGGCTGTCAAGCTGCGTTTGGCGCTGGAAAAGGTCGCTGCGCTTGAAGAAATCGAAATCAGCGACGAGGATTTGGAAGCCGAGTATGAAAAATACGCGGAACAATACAAGATGGAAAAGGAACAGATCAAAAAGATCATTCCCGTTGACGGTCTGAAAAAGGATATGGCTGTGGAAAAAGCGATCCAGGTGATTCGCGATAACGCCAAGGTAACAACGGCCAGAAAACCGCGCGCACCGAAGGAAAAGACCGAAGCTGCGCCGGCAGAAGAAGAGACAGCCGAATAAGACAGGGCAGGAGATCCAACACTGTTCATAAGTCCATCGGTTGATAAGGAGTATAGGTCATGGCAAGAGATGACGAAAACAAAGAGAAGCCTGTCCGCTGTTCGTTTTGCAACAAAGCGCAAAACGACGTAGCAACGCTGATTGCGGGTCCGGGCGTCTATATTTGCGATGAATGTGTGGAACTTTGCCAATCCATCATCAGCGAAGAGCCCAATGCGCGTAAGAGCAAGGACGGACAGCGCGATTTTGAATCGCTGCCGAAACCGCACGAAATCAAGGCGCGGCTTGACGAATATGTCATCGGGCAGGATGAAGCAAAAAAAGCGCTGAGCGTGGCGGTTTATAATCACTATAAGCGCATCTATTCAAAAAATAACCGGGACGTTGAAATCACAAAAAGCAACATTCTGATGCTTGGTCCCACGGGCGTAGGTAAAACGATGCTGGCGCAGACGCTCGCACGGATCCTCGACGTGCCGTTTGCAATCGCCGACGCGACGACCCTGACGGAAGCCGGCTATGTCGGCGAAGATGTTGAAAATATTCTGCTGCGTCTGATTCAGGCGGCGGATTTCGATGTGGAACGCGCTGAACGCGGTATCATCTATGTCGATGAGATCGACAAAATTTCGCGCAAATCAGAAAGTACCTCCATCACCCGCGACGTCAGCGGCGAAGGCGTGCAGCAGGCGCTGTTGAAGATTCTTGAGGGCACGGTCTCCAACGTTCCGCCCCAGGGCGGCCGTAAGCATCCGCAGCAGGAATTTATCCAGATTGATACGACGAATATTTTGTTTATCTGCGGCGGCGCATTTGACGGGATCGAACGTATTGTCGAAAACCGGCTCGGCAATTCCGGCCTCGGCTTCGGCGCCAAGATCCGCACAAAGGAAGAATTCGAGTCCAGCCGCGTCATGCAAAAGGTTGTGCACCACGATCTGGTCAAATACGGCCTGATTCCCGAACTTGTCGGCCGTCTGCCGGTCATCACAGCGCTCAACGCGCTGGATGAGGACGCGCTTGTGCGTATTATGACCGAACCGAAAAACGCGCTTGTCAAACAGTATCAGCAAATCTTTGCAATGGACAGCGTTGAACTCGAAATCGAGGAAGACGCCTTGCGTGAAATCGCAAAGAAAACGCTCGAATACAACACCGGCGCCCGCGGCCTGCGCAGCGTGATGGAAAAGCTGCTGATGAAGTATATGTACGACATCCCGTCCGACGCGACGATCTCCCGTCTGGTTATCACCAAAGATGTGGTTGACGGTACGGCGGAGCCTGTCATCGAATATGACGCACAGCGCAAAGACAGCGCATCCCCGGAAAAAACATTCTTTGCCAAAAAGCAAAAAGTGTGATGATCCACGATTGAAAAATTTAGGTTGACAAGCGCGGGACGTTGTGATAAAATAACCAAGTATCAAAAATTGCGGAGGTAAATCTATTATGACTGCACTTCAATATGTATTATCCATTGTTATTATTCTGCTCTCCGTCGGTATCTCCATCCTGGTTCTGAT
>CACWJV010000069.1 GCA_902761265.1 Oscillospiraceae bacterium
AACAGCGCGAAGGTCTATACCGGCAAAGCGATTACCAACGGCATCACCGTCAAGGATAAGGACGGCAATCTTTTGAAACGCGGCCGCGATTATACGGTCAGCTACCGGCATAATAAAAACGTCGGCGTCGCCACAATGGTGATCTCCGGCATCGGCAAATATGACTGCACCATCACCCGCACGTTCCGCATCATTCCGAAAGGCACGACGTTCCAGTCGATTTTGCCGAGCGCTAAAAAAGCGACGCTCAAATGGAAAGCCGTTTCCGCACAGGCGGACGGCTATCAGATCCAGTATGGCAGAAACAAAACGCTGAGCGGCAAAACGATTGTGAAAAAGGTCAACGACAGAACGAAAACTTCGCTGACGATGGGCGGTCTGTCTCCGAAGACGACCTATTATATCCGCATCCGTACCGTCCGCGCCGTGAACGGCAAGAAGTATTATTCCAAGTGGTCTTCGATCACAAAGTTTAAAACGCCGTCCGCCACCCCCTATGCGATCGACGGGCAGTTGCCGAAGTCGGCGCGCGTGAGCAGCGATTATTTTGACGACGTGGTCTTCGTGGGCGATTCCATCAGCGAAGGGCTCAACTACTACGAAGCTGCCAACGACGTATTGGGTAAAGCGAAGTTTTTGACCTCGGTCAGTCTCGGCTCCACCAACGCGCTTTGGGCCGTTTCCGATCGGTCGGTGCATCCGCGCTGGAACGGACAGAAGATGAAGGTCGAAGACGCCATTCCCCTCACCGGCGCAAAGAAGGTCTATATCATGCTTGGCATGAACGACATCATCTCGGTCGGCGTGGACCGTTCGATCCAGAACTTTACCACGCTGTGCAACAAGATTTTGAAAAAATCGCCCAACGTGCAGCTTTATGTGGAATCGGTAACGCCGCGTACGAATCAGGGCGCCAAAAGCGACAACGGCCCGCTCAACAACAAAAGCATTACCGCCTACAACAAAAAGCTTTCCGCGCTTTGCCAAACCCGCGGCTGGTATTTTGTCAATGTGGCGGAGGTCATGTTTGATTCCACCGGCTATCTCAACCGCAGCTATTGCAGCGACCCGAACGGCATGGGCATGCATTTTGCGTATGCAGGCTGCAAGGTCTGGGTGGATTACCTGTATACCCACACCGCCTGACACGCGGAAAACACTGTCTTAGCAATGAATGACAGCCATGTGCTGTTTGTAACCCCAAGGAAGGATGATTGAAATGAAACAAAAAAGGAACGCACTCGTCGCCGCGGTGCTGGCGGTGCTGATGCTGCTGTCGGTTGCGACGGCTGCTTTTGCCGCCGAATCGGATTTGACGCAGCCGGCGCTCGATCAGATTACAACCGATCCGCTAACGGGAGAGGATGTGACAGAACCGGAAGAGCCGTCAACCGAAGAATCGACGACCGAGCCGACAACGGAACAGCCGACCGAACCGTCAACCGAACCTACAACGGAAAAACCAACCCAGCCGACCACGAAGCCGGCGCCGCACACACACAAATACGGCAAATGGAAGTTGGCAAAGAAAGCGACCAACAAACAAAACGGTCAGTTCGTCCGCGTTTGCTCCTGCGGCAAAAAGCAGACCAAAGCGATCGCGCGGGTCAAATCGGCAGCGCTCAAGTATAAGCAGAAGGTCTATACCGGCAAGGCGCTCACAAACAAAGTGACCGTTAAGGACAAGACCGGCAAAACGCTCAAGCTGAACAAAGCGTACACTGTGAAATTTAAAAGAAACACCAAAGTCGGCATCGCCACCGTTGTGATCGCCGGCACGGGCAATTACCGATTCAAGATCACGCGCACGTTCCGCATCGTGCCGATGGCTGTATCGCTCACCGGCGTTTTGCCCTCCGCGACCAAGGCGACGGTCAAGTGGAACCACGTGCCGGCGCAGGCCAGCGGCTATCAGCTCCAGTACACCACAGACAAAGCGTTTCAAAAGAATCTGAAACTGCAGATGAAACCCGGCGGACTTGCAACGTCGGACGTGATTTCCGGCCTAAAGGAAAAAACGACCTACTTCGTCCGTGTGCGCACGTTTAAATATGCGAGTGAAAAATACTACTACGCCGCATGGTCCAAACCGCTGTCGTTTACAACGCCGGCCGCCGCACCCTACGCTATCAGCGGTCAGCTCCCCCGCCGCGCGCGCGTTGCATCGAGCTATTTTGACGACGCCGTGTTTGTCGGCGATTCGGTCAGTCTGGGGCTCAGCTATTATGAAGCGGCCAACGACGTTTTGGGCAAAGCGCAGTTTTTAACCGCCGGTTCGCTCGGCTCCGGCAACGCGCTCGGCGCTGTGACGGAAAGCTCCGTCCATCCGCGCTATAACGGCCAGAAGATGAAGGTTGAAAAAGGCGTAGCCGCCTGCGGTGCGAAAAAGGTCTATATTATGCTCGGTATGAACGATATCGGCGCCTATGGCGTTGACAAATCCGTTGCCAATTTCAAGACGCTGTGTCAGAAGATTCTCAAGGAAGCGCCGGGCGTCAAGCTCTATGTACAATCTGTTACCCCGCGTGTGGCGCAGGGCGCCAAGAGCGACAATGTGACGCTCAACAACACGAACATCACCGCCTACAACCGCAAGCTCGCGTCGCTGTGCGCGCAGCAGGGCTGGTATTTCGTCAATGTGGCGGAGGTCATGTTCGATTCCACCGGTCACCTGATCCGCTCGTATTGCAGCGATCCCGACGGCATGGGCATGCATTTTGCGTATGCAGGCTGCAAGGTCTGGGTCGATTATCTCTATACACATACCGCATAACAAAACAGGAGGAGTTACTTATGAAAAAAAGAATCATCGCCATCGCACTGCTCGTAGTCCTTGTGCTGACGCTCGCCGCCTGCGGCACAGCACACAACGCGCCGGACAACCCGGATATTTCGCACACCGGAACCCCGTCGACAACGGAACCGACGACGACAGAAGCACCCACAACCACGCAAGCGCCGACCACAACGGTTGCTCCGACCACCACAACGGCTGCACCGACAACAACAACCGCTGCGCCGACTACCACTGCAAAAACCGTGGATCTGTCTGCGCTGAGCAATCAGATCATCTCCAAAGCCGGCGTTGAAGGCGCGATGCCGCTGCCGAAAGAACGGCTGACCGATCTTTACGGGATCGCCCAGGCGGACATCGCCTCCGCAGGCTGCTTTATCACCGTAAACGGTTCGTTCCCCGAAGAAGCGATCATGATTGAAGCGAAGGACAGCGGCGCACAAAGCCGCATCGTTTCGGCGCTGAACACCCGACTGGCCGACGTGATGGTACAGGCGCAAAACTACGACGCCGAAAACTACGCCCTTGCCAAGCAGTGCAAGGTGATCACCGCCGGCAATTATGTTGCCCTGTTTGTTTCCCCACAGCACGCGGCCATGGAATCCGTTTTCAACGCCGCTGTAAAGTAAGTTCCGCTTAGTGACCCAAGGGATGCAGCAAACGCTGTGTCCCTGTTTTTAAGGAGTGTTATTTTTGGTCTTTTCCTCTTTGCCGTTTTTGTTCTTCTTTTTGCCGGCAACGCTGATTCTCTATTTTCTGATGCCGCAAAAGGGCAAAAACGCCGTTTTGCTGCTTGTCAGCCTGCTGTTTTACGGCTATGGCGAACCTGTCTATATACTGCTGATGATCGGTTCCATTTTGCTCAACTACGTATCGGGCCTGCTGCTCGGTAAATTTGACGGCAGCGAGAAAAAGCGCAAGGCGGTGCTGGTGGTCTGTGTGATCCTCAACCTGTCGCTGCTCGGCTTTTTCAAATACGCGTCGCTGTTCGTTTCCACGATCAAGGTACTGCCGGTCTTTTCGTTTTTGCCCGACCCGCAGATCGCGCTGCCGATCGGCATCTCGTTTTATACCTTCCAGAGCATGTCCTATGTGATCGACACCTACCGCCGCAACTGCGCGCCGCAGAAAAACGTCATCACGTTCGGCACCTATGTTGCGCTCTTTCCGCAACTCATCGCCGGCCCGATCGTGCGGTATGTGGATGTGGAGAAGCAATTGCAGCACCGCACGCATTCGATGGAAAAATTCTCAAACGGTGTGCGCATGTTCCTGTACGGTCTGTGCAAAAAGGTATTGCTGGCAAACGCGCTGGGCAGCATCTGGGATCAGTGCAAGGCGACCGCCGGGCAAAACTCCACGTTGACGGCGTGGATCGGCATACTCGCGTTTACGTTCCAGATCTTTTTCGACTTTTCGGGCTACTCCGATATGGCGGTGGGGCTCGGCAAGATGTTCGGCTTCGAATTTGTGCGCAACTTCAATTACCCGTATACCGCAACGAGCATCACCGACTTTTGGCGCAAATGGCACATTTCGCTGGGCACATGGTTTCGCGAATACGTCTACATTCCGCTCGGCGGCAACCGCAAGGGCAAGGCGCGGCAAACGCTCAACATCTTTATCGTATGGGCGCTCACCGGCATTTGGCACGGCGCGAGCTGGAACTTTATGCTGTGGGGCCTGTATTTCGGCGTGCTGCTGACAATCGAAAAATTCGGACTGCTCAAATGGCTGCAAAAGGCGCCGAAGGTTGTGGCGCATCTTTATACGATGCTGTGCGTTGTGCTCGGCTGGGTGCTGTTTGATTTCACAAAGCTGCAGGAGATGGGCGCGTATTTTGCCAATCTTTTCACCGCGCAGCACAGTTTGTATTCCGCCGACGCGGTTACGCTTTTGCTGACGCATCTGCCGCTGTTTATTTTTGCGGTTGTGTTCAGCGTGCCGACGGCGCGTACGGTGTTTACACGCTGCAAGGAAACGCGCGTCTACCGTGTGCTGGAGCCGGTCATCGGCGCCGCGGCGTTTGTGCTTTGCATCGCGTCGCTCGTCAGTTCGACCTATAACCCGTTTTTGTATTTCCGTTTTTAAGGAGGTGCCCGCATGAAACACAAAAGAATCCATTGGGCACTGCCCGTTTGCTTTTTACTCATCCTCGCCCTGTTTTGCGCCGGCTTTTTCCTGCTGCCGAAACAGTCGTTTGCCGAAAACGAAAAACGTGTGCTCAGCGAGCCGCCCGTGTTTTCGTGGCAAAGTCTTCTCGATGGTTCGCTGACCGAACAGGCACAGACCTACATTGCCGACCATTTTCCGTTTCGTGAAGCGTTTGTCGGACTGCACGCCTACTGGGAGCAGTTGCTTGCCCAAAACGGCGACAGCGGCATTTATCGCGGCAAGGACGGCTATCTGTTTGCGGCACAAGGCAGCATTGATCTTGACAAAGAAAAAAGCAACATCGACGCCATCCGCGCGTTTGGGGACCGCAACGATCTGAAGACCACATGGATGATCGTCCCGTGCGCCGGTGCGACGCTCGGCGACAAGCTGCCGAAATTTCACAAGGCATACCGCGACAGCGAAATGCTCGCCACGCTGCGGGAAAACATCGGCGACGATGCAATGATCGACACGGAGGCGCTGTTTAAGGAACACCTTGACACGCAGCTTTATTACAAGACCGACCACCATCTGACGAGCGAAGGGTCGCGGCTGCTGTATGAGGCGTTTTGCAAGCAGAACGGTATCACGCCGCACAACTTTACAAAGACGAAAACGACCGACGATTTTTACGGCACGGCGTATTCCAAGAGCGGTCTTTGGCTGACAAAGCCGGACACGCTGGAAATTTGGGAAGAGGACGGCGGCGACTACAGTGTGACGATTACGGAAGGCACAAACGAAACGACGAGCGATTCTCTTTATTTTCCGGCACATTTGAAGGATAAAGACCAGTATCCCGTCTTTTTGGACGGCAACCATGCGTTGGTGAAGATTGAGAACAACCGCTGCCACAACGGCAAAAAGCTGCTCATTTTAAAGGACTCGTTTGCGCATTGCATGACGACCTTCCTCGCGGCGGAATATGAGACGATCTATATGGTCGATCTGCGCTACCACCGCTCCCCTGTTGCCGATCTTTTGCAAAGCGAAGGGATCCGCGATCTGCTGGTTGTTTACGGCGCGGAAAATCTTGCAACAAGCACCGATATCGCCTGGCTGACGATGCTCGGGTAACAGATTGCAAAAAGGCAAGAAACAAGAAAGCAAGATAAAAACGGCAAAGCCAGCGCTTTGCCGTTTTTTGTTGTGTCAGTTTATAACGCCTGATAGCGCTTGACCCACTTTTTCACACTTTCTTCGTCGTAGTCCTTCGGGATCGCGTTGCACACACGCGAGATAAAAGGCAGCGTTTTGAAGCATTTTGCGGCGGCCGGCACAAGCTTTAACAGCGGCAGTCCCGTTGTGAGCAGGTTCAAAAAGTATTCCGCCGTCAGATTCAGCGGTCCGTTGCCGACATGCAGCAGCTCGTTGGTCAGAATCTTCTTTTCCATCAGATAGTCGATATCCGCGCCTTTGACATAGGTGAACAGCGTTTTGATGATGTCGATCATGACGAGATCTTTGCCGTGGCGCATGAAGTATTCGTATTCATACGGCCAGAGCGCTTTTTTGGTACATGCGCCGTCAATGGCGTTTACCGTGTCGGCGAGGATCTTGCCGGCGTTCATGCTCAGGATGATACCGCTGCCGTTGAGCGGCACGGTCATGCCGGCGCTGTCGCCGACGGCGGCGTAGCCGTCGGCAACGATCATAGGCAGCATGCGGCTGATCGGGATATCTTCGAATGAGCCGCCGCGCACGATCTTGCTGCCGAGGCAGGGACATTCGGCACGGTAGGCCGCCACTGCCGCGTCCACCTCGTCCTCGGTCAGCTCGCCCGCCTGGCTGAATTTGCCGACAAGGATATCCACATAGTCCGATTCGGTGATGCTCCAGTCGATGCCGGGGCGGTTGTTGTGGAAAAAGTCGATGATATACGGCGGATCACGCCGCTCGCCGGTGGTGTTTTCGTAGTAGGCGCGCCAGACGTGGAACACGGAGCGCGGATTGATCGTATTCGGAATGCCGAACGACGCGGGCAGCTTTGTGCGGACCGGCGAATAGAGTCCGGCGGAGTCGATCAGAAGATCGCTGTGCAGCTCGAGCAGCGCGCCGTTTTGCCGCACAATCAGCCCCTCCACTGCGCTGCCGCAAAGCAGCGGCGCCACCGCTTCGGTTTCAAAGTCCAAAGCCACGCCGGCCTCCTCCGCCAGCTTCAGCAGATAGGCGATCAGCTCTTTGCGATCCATGATAACTGCCTTCTGATTGAACGAATGCCGGAGCATGACGGTCGCCTTCGGATTGCGAAAGCCCTGCGCGACGCCTTTGAGGCAGATGGAGGCGTCCGGGCGCGGAATACCGGCGCCGTCGAACGCGGCATATTCCAGCCAGTCGTGCCAGTCGTGGCCGAGATCGGCGCGTTTGCCCTTTTCCACCACGCGCACCCGATGTCCGGCATTGGCAAGGTGGACAGCGGCAACCAGTCCGCCGTGTCCTGCGCCGGCGATGAGAATCTGTTTCATGGGGATGCTCCTTTCCGGTCGTTTTTCAGCTTGATTATAACACAGCCGCCGCAAAAGTCAAGACACAGCCGGATTGACTTTCCGGGGCAAACAGGGTATAATGCAAGGCAGAACCGAAAGGAGCCGATCAAATGGATTATAATGTATTGAATATGGGCGCAGTCGGCGACGGAAAGGCCGACGACACCAAAGCCGTACAGCTTGCCCTCGACACCGCCAGCGACAACGGCGGCGGCCGCGTGGTGCTGCCGGGCGGACACACCTACTATTGCCGGTCGCTGTTTTTGCGCGCCAACGTGGAGCTGCATCTGCAGCAAGGCGCTGTGCTGAAGGCAACGGCGGATCTCGACGGGTATGTGCGCCCGAACGAACAGATCAACGACCCCAAAACTGCGAAGATCGGCAATCCCGTTACCGGAAAACCGAGCTTTGTGTTTCTCTACGGATTTGAAGCGCACGGCTGCGCGATTACCGGCCGCGGCAGAATCGACTGCAACGGCCACGCGTTTGTGTCGCGCAAGGACCGCTATTACGTCACCGGCTCGTTCTATCCGCGTCCGACGGCGATCTATGTCGAAAAGAGCGATCATATCACGTTTCGGGAGTTTACGGTTGTGGACGCGCCGTTCTGGACGCTGCACCCGGCCGGCTGCGACGACGTGTTGATCGACCGCATCCGCATTCTCAACGATCTGGACGTGGCAAATTCCGACGGTATCGACCCCGACCATTGCTCCAACGTGCGCATTCTCGGCTGCCATATCGAGTGCGCCGATGACTGCATCTGCTTAAAAGCGAGTCAGGGCAACGCGGAATACGGCCCGTGCAAAAACATCATCATCCAGGGCTGTACGCTTGTTTCCACCTCGGCAGCGATTAAGATCGGCACAGAGGGCGTCGGCGATTTCCAAAACGTGCTGGTGAGCGATTGCATCATCAGCCGCTCCAACCGCGGGCTGTCCATTCAGATCCGCGACGGCGGCAATGTGGAAAACATCAGCTATCAGAATATCATAATCGAAACGCGGCGCTTCGGCCCCGACTGGTGGGGCACAGCGGAGCCGATTGTTTTGACAACGTTTAACCGCGACGCGCAGACGAAGAGCGGCAGAATCCGAAACGTTCGCTTTTTCAACGTCACGGCCAAGGGCGAAAACGGCATTTTGATCCACGGCAACGCGGAAAATAATATTGAAAACGTCACGTTTGAACACTGTGATATCACGCTTTCCAAAACGAGCAAATGGCCGTGCGGGCTGTATGATCTGCGGCCTTGCATCGACTACGGCGTGGAACCCATCAAAAACGCCGGGTGCTATATCCGGTATGCGAAAAACGTGACGCTCGCCGACACGCGCTTTTCCTGGGAAACGGTGTGCGATGATTACAGCTTCGCGATTGACGCGGCATATACCGATCCGCTCACGCTGCGGCGTGTGGACGGCGAGGCGGCGCACGCAAATGACCCGGCGTTTTCAATTCTGTAAACAAAGAAGAGAGCTGGCGGACAGCTCTCTTTTTTCGTCAGTGGGCGCCGACCGGCGTTTTCATCGACAGCCGCAGTTTGTCCGCGATCATAGCGATAAATTCGGAGTTGGTCGGCTTGCCGCGTGAATTTTGAATCGTATAGCCGAAATAGGATGCGAGCACATCCACATCGCCGCGATCCCATGCGACCTCGATAGCGTGGCGGATAGCGCGTTCGACGCGCGAAGAGGTCGTTTTGTTCGTTTTTGCAACGGTGGGATACAAAACTTTGGTCACCGCGTGCATCAGATCGGGATCCTTGACAGTCAGCATGATCGCTTGCCGCGATGTCGGAGATAGTCACCTCCAAAAGACTTTGGTCAGCCGACGGCAAACTGCGCCGGGTGTGCCACTGCGAAAGCTGTGCGATCCGCTGTGCGGCAACTACGGGATCGACTGGCTTGAGAAAATAGTAATCCGCTCCGGCGGCAAGAAGCTGCGATTCCAACAGCGGATGACCGGCAGGACAGGTGACAACCACGCTGCAGCTTTGCTTTTGGCCGTTGTCATGCATTTGCTGCAGCACGCCCAGCGCGTCGATGCCGGCAAGAAAAGCGTCCATCAGCAGGATATCGGGCTTTTGCGCGGCCAACTCCTGCAAAACAGCCTGTCCGTCCTTTTCGATACAAGTCACGTCGAATCCTTTTTGCCGCAGCAAATCAGCACAGGCTGCGCTGAATTCCTGCACTTCACCGGCAAGCAATACTCTCGATTTTTGTCTCATGGTGCTATGTTCCTTTCATTTGCATATATTCGTGAGGTTTATTCACGTGTGAATTTTAGCACAAGATTTCGAAAAATGCAATCCTATTTTGTCGATTTTCAAAGATTTCTTTAATTGTTTTTTCAATTTTATACGGTTTTTCAACAGATATACAAGGAAACGACCCAATTTACGATGCACATGCAGTCGAATTGTGTCGTTAGTTTTTTCAACTTATTTAATCTTGTATTTCGTTTTTTTGAATCACGCCGCAGTTTTGCATCATGGTCTGCGCAAAGATGCCGTAGCCGCGCGTAGGATCATTGATAAACACATGGGTCACCGCGCCGACCAACCGGCCGTTTTGCAAAATCGGGCTGCCGCTCATGCCCTGCACGATGCCGCCCGTCCTTTGCAGCAGCGCTTCGTCCGTGACGTGTACAATCAAGTTGCGGTCTTCGCTGTCCTTCGGCAGCACTTTTTCAATTTCGACCGTGAACGTCTGCGGACCGGCTGTGTCGACCGTTGAGACAATCTGTGCCTGTCCGGTCTCTATCTCCTGCGGCCACGCCAGCGGTACGGTTGCAGCCGCCGGGTCGAAGACGTCCAACATGCCGTAGACGCCGTCGGCTTCATTCAGCAGGAGCGAACCGATCCGGTCGCCCTGAAACGACCCGCGCAGCTCCCCCGCCTGCCCCGGGGAACCTTTTTTGATTCCGTGAAGCTCTGCCGAAACGATGTCGCCGTTATACAGCGGCAGGATCTCCCCCGTATCCACATCGCAGACCGCATGACCGAGTCCGGCATACACGCCGGTTTGCGGCAGAAAGAACGTCATAGTACCGATGCCCGCCGCACTGTCGCGCACCCACAATCCGGCCATATAACGGCCGTAGACTGTACTGTAGGCCGCCGCAAAGGTGGTTTCATGTTCTTCGCCGTTGCGCAAAAAGGTAAACT
The DNA here is from genome assembly GCA_902761265.1 of Oscillospiraceae bacterium. Classification (GTDB taxonomy): domain Bacteria; phylum Bacillota; class Clostridia; order Oscillospirales; family Acutalibacteraceae; genus UBA6857. The sequence goes on from CACWJV010000069.1 coordinate 10,607, forward strand.
GCAGCGCCAGTCCCTGCGCGTCCGCCAAAAGCGCGGAAAACTGCGTGTGGGAGTTGACCGGCGTCCCGTCCACGGTCAAAATGATATCGCCCGCCTTGAGGCCGGCTTTTTTGGCCGGAAAAACGGCGCCGTCCGCCGTTTGCACCGGCTCTGTAGAAACAACGATCACCCCGGATGTGTAGAGCCGTAAGCCGAAGATTTCGCCGCCGACAGCCACCTGCTGCCGTTCGCTGATTTTCAGGCGCGTATGCTTGACGGGAATACTCGAAAATAACTTGACCAGTGCGTCATATTCCGTGTTTGTGCTGCCGTTTTCTGTGCTGCGCACCGTCATCGGCGTGAGCGTATAGATTGAACGCGGCGCCGGCTCCGATTGGGTGCGCGATACGGTGTCCGGCACGGTCACAAAACCGTAGATAAGCAACACCAGCAGCGCCGTCACAGCCAGGCACACGGCGCATTTGCCGTAATGCAGCCATTTTTTCACATTTTTCACCTCCGCACGTTTTGTCGTGCTTTCTTAGCATACACGCACACACACGCGATATACGATGAAAAAAACACCGCATACGTTCGTACACGGTGTGAAAGGAAAAAGAAATGATTTCCTATTTTAAATATGCGCTGATCAGATCGGCAATTCGCTGTGTGGCGTGACCGTCGCAGGCGGAAAGCTGGGTTTGGCAAAAGGCACGCAGCTTTTCGCTTTGAGGTGCAGCCGTCGCCCGGCGCACCGCCGGCAGCAGACCGTCGGCTTTTTCTACGATCTCACCGGGCAGGTCGTTGTCAAAATCGAGATAAAACGACCGTTCATAAGCGCGGCGATCCGGACAATAGAACACGCACGGCACGCCGCAGAGCACGGCATCGAACAACACGGAGGAATAATCTGTGACCAACACATCCGCCGCACACAACAGCGTATCGGTCGGCTCGGTTGTGAGGTCGACGATATGCCGAAACGTGTTGTCCGGGAAAAACGGCGTTTTCATCACGGGATGGCGCGTGACAACAAAGCATTCGTCGTCCCGCAGCCTGTCGTCCAGCGCGGCAAAATCAATCTGCGGATCGAACAAGACCGCCTGTCCGTCCGTTTCGCGAAAGGTCGGCGCATAGAGATAGACCGTTTTTTGCCGCAAACAATGCTGCCGTTCGAGCAGTGCAGCTTTGGCCGTTTTCCGCGCGGCTGCGTTCAGAAGCGCGTCTGTGCGCGGCGTGCCGAGCGCTTTAACAACCGACTGCGGAATGCCGAAGGCGTTTGCATAAAACGGCCGTACCGCTTCGGACGACACGCAGACGTCGGTGTACTGCGCGTGGGTGGCGCGTTCCTCCTTTGCGCTTAATCGCGACGGCGCGTCGAGCGCAAAGCATTTGAATGCACCCGGCGCGTGCCAGAGCTGGACGAGCTTTTGTCCGGGCCGCAGTTTCGTATCGCGGCAATATTTAAGATAGTCGTCCGTCACGATCACGCGCGACGTGAGCATCCATCGCCGTGCCCGCAGAGACAGCCAAAACGAGTGTGGGAGCATATGGGCGAACACAATCTTTTTGCAATCGCAGGCACGCCAAACGCAGTCGATGTTTTCCAGCAGTTTATCGTTTGCGCGGATTGTGTAGAAAAACACACGGTTTTGCACCGGAAGCAGACGAAACAAGGCGTTGCAAACCCGAATCACGGCGCGGGTCAGCGCACGTTTGATCCGTTTGAGCAGGTCGATCGCGCGGTGAAGCAGCAGTCTCATGCGTTGTCCTCCTGTGCGGCATCCGCACCGTTTTGTTCGCCGCGCAAGAGATTGACCGCAGCGAGATACTGCTTGTCCTGCGACAGCTTTCTCGTCTTCGTTTCCGGCTCCACCCTGACGTCCGGCACAAGGCCGGCGCCGTTAAAGCTTTCGCTGCGGTAGGGCAGCATTTCTCCGACGCAAAGCAGCACGGCGTCCTTGTTTGACAACGGAAATACTTTTCGCACCAAACCGACACCGGCCGTCTCGGTACCGATCAGCGATGCTTTTCCAAAATCGCGCAAATCACAGGCGAACAGTTCGGCCGCCGCTTTCGTCCCATCACCGACCAATACTGCCAACGGCAGATTGACCGCCGCAGCGTCCGTCATATAGGATTCCACAGTCTCCCCCGCCTGATTGACCAAACGCGCAGCAGCGGTATCGCTCAGCGGGACAAACACATCCAACGTCTGCATGGCGTAGTCCATGTGTTCACTTTTGTTTTTGCGCAGATCCAAAACGATCGCCTTTACACCCGATTGCACGAATGCATCGACAACCGTCTTCACCTGCGCCGGAGTCGTCGCGTAAAAGGCAGTCAATTTGATATATCCGATCTCCTGCGTATTTTCGCTGACAACCGACGGCGCTTCAAAGCCCATCGGCAGCGTCAGCGTGCGTTCATCGGTTCCGCTTCGAACGGTCAGTTCAAGACTCGTCAGTTTGTCGCTTTCGAGTTTTTGGGTCATCTCATCATAGTTGGACGCGTCAACCGGGATTCCGTCGACAGCAACGATCAGATCACCCGCACGGATATCCTGTTGGGCTGCCGGCGAGCCGTCCATCACGTCTTCCACCAGCAGCCGGGCGTTTTTCGTGCGGCTCCAGGTCGCGCCGATCCCCTGCATTTCGCCGATGGATTCGTTTTGATACGTCTTCAGCTCCTTGGCCGTCAGATAGCGCGACAAGCCGTCGGGCAGTCCGGAGATATAGCCGGCGGCAATTGCACGCTGCATCGCCTGCCGGTCGCTGCTGCCGTAGTAGTGGGCACGCAGCACGCTGTCAAGTTCGTCCAAAATCTCATAACGCGCCGCCTGCTCCGGCAATCCGGCAAGCAGCGTATTATAGTTTTTGCGGACGCCGAAACCGGTCAGCAATGCTGTCACAAGAATACAAAGGCACAAAATCGTAAGCACAATGCCGAGCGGCAGTTTTTTGTTCATCCTCTTTCCTCCAAAAACACGAACAGAGGGACAGCGAACCATCCCTCTATCATTATGGTTTTTTAACAAAATTCATCGGGTTTTGCTTCACACCGTTGTAGCGTACCTCGAAATGCAAATGCGGGCCGGTGGAATTGCCGGTAGAACCAACGTTGCCGATCTGCTGCCCCTGCAATACATATTGACCCTGGGTAACCGTCAGATTGGAGCAATGGCCGTAGATCGTAATAAATCCGTCGCCGTGATCGAGCAACACATATCGGCCGTAGCCTGTCGTGCCCCAAACCGCCGCCGCAACATAACCGTTACGAGTCGCGTAAACCGGCTGGCCGTAGATGCCGGAGCCGGCGATATCGGTGCCACCGTGGAAGGCATTGCCGCCGATACTGGCGTCCCGGTAGCCGAACGGGCTGGAGATATAGCACGGATAGTTTGCAAGCGGCCACGCCCAGACCTCTGTCTGGATATAACCCGGCGGCGGTGCGGTTGGCGGCGCGGTCGTCGTTGTCGGGGCGGTCGTTGTCGTCAGATCGCTCGGGTCGCCGTTGGCGATGGACACAACCTGATCGGCGGTGGTCGTCGTGGTGGTCGGCGGTGCGGTCGTCGTGGTCAGCGACCGGATCAGCTCGTCGATCTCCTTGTCCGCGGCGATACGTTCCTGTTCGAGCCGTTTGACATAGTTTTGATAGGCGTCGGAATCCTTGTCAAGCTTTTTGATATAATCCTGAGATTTTTGATAGTCGCCTTCAAGCTCTTTGATCGTGTCGGCATATGCCGTTTGCTTTTCGGTGAGCTGCGCTTTCTTTTCCACCGTCAGCTTTTTGGTCTCCTCCACCTTTTCATGCTTTTGCTGGAGGGTGGACTGCTTTTTTTCAAGGCTCTGCCGTGCTTCACGCAGCGCGATGAGCTGCGCTTTGAAATCGTCGATTACCTTTTTTTCGCTTTCGCTGATCCGGCGCATCATTTCGAGCCGCGTAAGAAAACTGGCCAGAGAATCGGCACCCATGAGGATCTTCAGCGTAGTCTCACTGCCGGTGATATAGCTGGAACGCAGCTTTTGACGCAGCGATTCCTTGCTGTCATCAATCGCGCGAGAGGTTTCTTTGATCTGCCGGTTGGCGAGTTTGACCTCGTCTTCGAGCACATTGATCTCGTTGGAAAGCTGTTTGAGCTGATTGTCGTAGCTGACAATCTCTTTATCGAGCGCGTTGATCTGTTTGTCCAGCGTGTCGGCCTTCTTTTCCACCGCGTCAATCTGCTTTTGCAGCGTATCAAGATAAGCCTGCTGGGATTCTTTCTTGTCGGCAAATTCCTGAAGCTTCTGCTTGTTGGATTTAATTTCGCTTTCAATCTTTTTTACTTCGTCTTCCAGCTCCGCCACAGTTGCCGCGTGCGCCGCGGGAAAACGCAGCGCAGGCAGCGCGAGCGACAAAACCAGCAGCACGCAAAGCAAAACAGACAAACAGCGTTTCATGTAGGAACCTTCTTCGTTATAGATTAAAGATAAGAACTCGGATTGACTTTCACACCGTTTTTGCGGATCTCAAAATGCAGGTGCGGGCCGGTGGAGTTGCCGGTGGAGCCCACGTTGGCGATTTGCTGCCCCTTGGACACGGTCTGGCCGGTGGTAACCGACAAGCTCGAGCAGTGGCCGTAGACGGTCGCATAGCCGTCGCCGTGGTCGATGATGACATGATTGCCATAGCCGGAATTGCTCCAGATGGCGGCGATGACCGTACCGCCGCGCGACGCATAGACCGGGCGGCCATAGATGTTGCCGCCGGTGATATCGATGCCGCCGTGGAACGACCAGCCGGAAATCGAGGCGCTGCGGTTGCCGTAGCCCGAGGAAATGTAGGTCGAGCCGCCGACCGGATAACCGAAGGAGCCGGACGGGCCGCCGGAGGACGTTGTGGTAGACGGCTGGGTCGTGGTTGTGCCGCCCTGCTGTTGCTGCTGGGCACGCAGACGGGCTTCCTCCTCCGCCTTTTTGCGCGCGGCTTCTTCAGCCGCCTTGCGGATGATTTCGTCGATCTCCTTGTCGGCCGCAGCACGTTCGGACTGCAGTTTGGAGATATAGTTTTGGTATACCGCGCTGTCGCGATCAAGCTTTGCGATCACGTTGTTAATCGTGCGATAGTTCTTTTCGAGGTTGGCGATGGTCTTTTTAAATTCGTCCTGCTTCACCTTGAGTTCGTTTTTGCGTTCCACTTTTTCGGCACGCGTAGCGGCAACGGCGTCTTTCTTTTCCTTGAGCGCAAGCTTCTTTTCCTTGAGCTCGGCGCGCTGTTCCTTGAGCTTTTGGACGATCTTCTTGAAGCGGTCGATCACTTTCTTGTCGTTTTCGCTCATGCGCTTCATCATTTCCAGATGGGTCAGGAAGCTGGCGAGCGACGAGGAGCCCATCAGAATTTTGAGGTTGGACTCGTTGCCGTAGACATAGGAATTGCGCAGTTTTTGGGACAGTTCGCCTTTGGTGGCTTCGATCTCGTCAACGTTTTCCTGAATTTTGACGTTGAGTTTGTCGATCTCGTCCTGCAGCTTCTGCATCTCGTTGCGCAGCTTTTTGATCTGTTTGTTGAGCGTGGCGATTTCATCGTCGATCGCGTTGATCTGCTGCTGCAGCGCATTGGCCTTTTCCTGGTTGGCGTCAATCTGCTTTTGCAGCGCATCGAGATATTCCTGCTGCTTTTCCTGTTGATTTTTTAATTCACTGAGCTTACTTCTGTTTTCGGCAATCTCTTTATCAATCTCGTCGATGCGGTCTTCCAGTTCCGCTTTCGTGGCTGCCGACGCTTGCGGCGGCGCGTAAAAACAGATTGCTGTGAAAAGAAGAACAAGGCATAAAAGTGCCGAAACGGCTCGTTTCTGCATCGTGTTCGCTCCTTTCTGCCGGCTGTTTGCCGGACAATACGACAGTTGCTAATCTTTTACAGGTTCAGTGCGGATTCACTGCCCTCTTTTTTCAGATAACGCAGCAGCGACATGACGCTGCCGAACGATCCGAGTAGGATGCCCAGAACGATGTAGCCGCCGATGAACAGCGGCAGCATTTCCGACACGGAGACCGTTGAGGATCCGAACAGGCCGAACAGTGAAGAGAGCGCGTCACCCTCGGTGATTTGCAGCACATAGGTCAGACCCAGCGCGATCAGGCCGGAAACAAAGCCGATGAAAATACCTTCGATCATGAACGGCCAACGGATAAACGCGTTGGTGGCGCCCACGGATTTCATCACCTGGATATCGATCTTACGCGAGGCCATGGTGATGCGGATGGTGTTGGCGATGATGAACAGCGACACCAGAATCAGCGCGACCACCAGCACGATGCAGATGGCGGTGATGCTTTTTTGCAGCGTGGAGATCTGGTTGACCAGTTCCTGACTTTCGCGCACGACGTCAACATTCGTCACGCCTTCAATCTGTTTGAGCGTTTCGTCAAACAGATCGATGTTGCTCACCGTGATGCGGAACGAGTCGGGCAAAGGATTTTCGATCACGCCTTCCATCAGATCGCGGTCCACGCCGAATTCATCGAGCTGCTGATTGAAGCCTTCTTCTTTGGAAACATATTCCACGTCCGTCACGTTGTCGATGGCGCGCAGGTCGTTGCCGACCTTTTCAACGGCGCCGCGCTCAATGCCGTCTTTGACAAACGCCACAACGACATTCTGGCTTTCAACGTCGCTGACGAGCTTCTGGATGTTCTGGACAAGGATGAACGACACGCCGATCAGCAGCAGACAGGCGGTCAGCACGCTGATGGACGACAGCGACATCGTGCCGTTGGTAAAGACGTTACGGATGCCCATTTTGGTCAGATAGGTGGTATTCAGACCGCCGTTTCGGTTCTTTTTGCGGGCGGCTTTTTCTCCTTTAGCCAATGTCGTCACCCTCCTCCTGCTGTGCAATCACATTGTCGTCCGACAGGATCGCCGGCGCTTCGTCGGCGTCCTGCGGCAGTTCTTCCTCCGTCTGCTGCAACAGTGCGGCAGCTTCCTGCGCCGCCTGTGCGGCTTTCATTTCGGCAAAGCGTTTTTCCGCTGCCTCCTGCGCCTGCTTTTCGCGTACCTGCGCGGCAAGCGCTTCGGCCTTTGCCTTTTTCTGTTCGGCGCGTGACGGCATATCCGACACAATCTTGCCGCTTTCGATCGTCACAATGCGATGATCGAACTGATGGACCAGTTCGAGGTCATGGGTTACGACCACAACCGTTGCGCCCAGGGCGTTGATTTTGTCGAACAGACTCATAATTTCGCCGGACAGCACCGGGTCGAGGTTGCCGGTCGGCTCGTCGGCGATGATATAGCTCGGGTTGTTGACCAGCGCGCGGGCGATGGCCACACGCTGACGTTCACCCGTAGAAAGTTGGTTCGGCAAATTTTTCGCTTTTGCGGAAAGGTCCACAAGTTTGAGCACATAGCGCACACGTTTGCGGATAATGCGCTCGCCCAAACCGATCACGCGCAGCGCGAACGCCACGTTGTCATA
>CACWJV010000070.1 GCA_902761265.1 Oscillospiraceae bacterium
CACAATGCTTATCTTTTGGTCTTTGGTTCGGAATAGTGTAGTGCTGGCGGTCTATCTCTTGTTTTCGGTTGCTTGCTTCCTTACCGTACATGAGCATTGTCGCCGGAGATGAAACAGCTGCGGCCGAAGATCACGTTCATGCAGGAACAGATCGACCTTGCCGTGAACGAAAAGCTGTACAGCTACGCCGACGTTGAGAAGTTCATCGCCGATACGTCTCTGAAAATGGAACAGCTCAAGTTTGAACGTAGCAAGGTCTACAACAAGATTCGCGGCTGCAAAGACCCGGTGAAGCTGGCTGAGCTTGTTAAACAGCGCGACGGCATGACCGCCGAACTGGCCAGGCTGCGGAACAAGCTCAAACTGGCACAACGGATCATTGACGACCAACCTATGCTCCGGGGCAAGGTCGAGGCTGAAAAAGAACAGATGCGGGAATGGTATTTCCCGCAGCGCACTTTGGAGCAAAACAAAGACCGTCACAGAGATGACGGCGCCAGATAACTTATTCTAATAATTAAAGGAGTTTTTTAAAATGGCAAAAAGACCAAATATTTCAGAAGTTAAAACCACAAGAGAACTTTTTTCCCTTATGCCGCCGGAAAACGCGGGACTGCTGATTGCGGAAATGCACACGCAGGCGAAACGGGACGTTATGCGGGAGATCGCCGCTACGCACCAGACCGTCAAACTCCCGGTAGACCAAATCATTCCGTTTGATGACAACCCTTATCAGGTGCTTGACAACGAAGAAATGGACGAGCTGGTGCAGAGTATCAGAGAACGCGGGATTCTGTCGCCGTTGATCGTGCTGCCGAAGCCGGACGACGCGCACACTTTTGAGCTCATCAGCGGACATCGGAGGCTGTTTGCAGCGAAAAAGGCGGGGCTGAAAAAGGTACCTGCCGTTGTTTGCAACGTCAGCCGCCCGGGAACATATTCTGCCGAGTGAGAAAGCAAAGGCGTACAAATTAAAAATGGCTGCAATGAAGCGGCAAGGGAAACGAACGGATTTAACTTCGGACCAAGTTGGTCCGAAGTTGACCGCCAAAGAAATATCCGACGTTGACAGCGCAAGTCAGGTCAAGCGCTATATTCGCCTGAATAATCTTGTGCCCGAACTGCTGTCTCTTGTTGATGAGAACAGAATCGCCCTTACTCCGGCTGTAGAGCTGTCCTATCTCACGGAAGATGAACAGAAAAATCTGCTGGAAACCATCGAAAGTGAAGACTGCACCCCGTCGCTGGCGCAGGCCCAACAGATGCGCAAGCTGTCCGAACAGGGCAAGCTTGATATGGACGCAATCTTCGGGGTGATGACCAAGCCAAAGGCGAATCAGAAGGAGATGGTCAGGCTCCCGATGGAAAGCATTTCACGCTTCCTGCCGAAAAACGCAACGCCCAAGGATGCCGCGCAGTTCATTGAAAAAGCGTGTGAACACTACCGCCGGTATCTGAACCGCCAGCGGGATATGGATGCGCGGTAATGCGTTTGAAATAATCTGCGAAAGGAGGGTGCGATGAACCATACCATGAACCAGAATGAACTCCAACAACTTTATTCCGTTATGTTTACGGATTACCCGGATGTTGTCAGCATTCCGCAGCTTTGTAAAATGCTCGGCGGCATCAGTGTAAAAACCGCGTATAAACTGATTCAAAACGGACAGATCCCGGCTTTCATAATCGGCAGAGCTTATCGGATCCCGAAGCTCGGCGTCGTTCAATTTTTGAATGCCCCGAAAAATCCGTTTGTTAAACTCTCGTAGATTTGCCGGGACACGGATAGTCTGCTATACTGTCCGTGTCAACGGCAGATGTCATGCAAAAAAGAAATGGAGGTTAATTTTATTGAAAACAAATTCTGATATGGTTGCAGGACATTTGCGTGAACGCAGCGGCCATTACTATCTCATTCTCAGCTTTACCGATGAACACGGCAAGCGAAAAACGAAGCAGATCGCCACCGGTCTGACGGTCAAAGGCAACAAAAAGAAAGCGGAAGAACTTCTGCAAAAAGCAAGAATGGAGGAAGGCGAACGTCTCCACGCGATCAAAAGTCTGCGCGCAGGGAAATCGGCGGTTGACCCGACGCTCCTGTTCACCCGCTATCTTTCCGGCTGGGTCGAAATGATGCGGCCGAGCGTGGAAAAAACGACCTTTGCCGCTTACTGGCAAACCATCCACAGCAAGGTGATCCCCTACTTCGACAAGCACTTTCCGAAACTGAAGCTGGTTGATCTCACGCCAAGGCATATCCAAGATTACTACACCTACGAACTCAATGTCAACGGTGTTTCGGCCAACACGGTCATTCACCGCCACGCAAACATTCGTAAGGCGCTGGACTATGCCTACAAAACCGGCCTGATCGACACGAACCCGGCGGACCGGGTGCAGCGCCCGAAGAAAGCCAAGTTTGTCAGCGAACCGTACAACGCGAAGGAACTGCACGATCTTCTTGAAAAAGCCAAGGGCAAGCCTGTAGAGCTCGGCATCATCATGGCGGCGTTCTACGGTCTGCGCCGCAGCGAGGTCGTCGGACTGAAGTGGAACGCCATTGACTTCGACGCCAAGACCATCACGATCCGCCACACGGTCACGGAAGTAATTGTGGACGGAAAGCGGGAGATCGTAAAGAAGGACAGCACCAAAACCAAGTCCAGCTTTCGCACGCTGCCTTTGGTGCCGCAGGTGGAGGAGCTTTTGAAGAACCTGAAACTAAAGCAGACCGCCAACCGCAACCTCTGCGGCCGGAGCTATTGCAAGGATTATCTGGAGTATGTCTATGTCAACGAGCTTGGAAATCTGGTGACGCCGGACACGCTCTCCAGAAAGTTTCAAGCCTTTTTGAAGCAAAACGGCTTCCGGCATGTGCGCTTCCACGATCTGCGGCATTCCTGCGCAAGCCTGCTCTACGCCAACGGTGTACCGCTGAAGGATATACAGGAATGGCTCGGTCACAGCGATATTTCGACCACGTCGAACATCTATACGCACCTGGATTACTCCGCAAAGATCGATTCCGCGAACGCGATCCTCGGGCTGCTGAGCTGAGCCAACGGACATACTGATGTCCTCCAAATGTCCTTCCGGAGCGCGTAAAGCCTTGCAAATAAAGGGCTTGCGGGTTGCCGAACATCCAAAACCGTGTCCTCCGAGGCCGATTTTGATGCGGATTTGGAAAAATAAAACCGGCTGAAAAACAGGGGTAAAAAAGGCGAAACCCCTTGAAAATCAAGGGGTTTCGTGGTGCCGGAAGCGGGGGTCGAACCCGCACGGTGTCACCACCACTGGATTTTGAGTCCAGCACGTCTGCCAATTCCATCATTCCGGCAAAGATTCAGTTGTGATTTTTCTCAAAAAACGCCCTTCTGGAAATCGGAGGACATTTTGGAGGACATTGGCCGTTTTTCGGCGAAATCCCGTTCGTCAAAACGCCGAAATATAAGGGTTTTCGGCGTTTTGCACGAGATTTGGAAAAACGGATTTTGAGTCCAGCACGTCTGCCAATTCCATCATTCCGGCATATTCGGGCGGTTTCTGCTTTTCTGCAAATTGCGCCCACGTTACTCTTGCGGTGCCCGAAATTGCCTGCGCCTCTTCCGGCGCGCAATTTCGACCGCTGCGCCATCCCCGCCTCGCTGCTTCCGCCACTGGCGGCGCTTCGGCGGCGATGCTGCCAATTCCATCAGTCCGGTATACAATGGAGCATCTTGCGATGCTCCGCGGATAAACCGGTTGTCAGATTGCGCGGGTCACCTTGCCGGAGCGAAGGCAACGGGTGCAGGCATACACTCTTTTCGGAGAACCGTTCACGATCGCCTTGACGCGTTTCACGTTGGGCTTCCAGGTTCTGTTGGAACGTCTGTGCGAGTGGGAAACCTTAATGCCGAAGGAAACATCCTTGCCGCAAAAATCACATTTTGCCATATCTTCAGCACCTCCTTAATGTTTAGTCTCCAATAAGCGAACAATATTCTAACAGAAAGCGGCGCAAAAAGCAAGTGTTTTTGCAAAAAAGTTTGAAATGTGAACAAAATATTTTTCTTCGCCGATTTTTGTGCAAGTTCACAAAGCCCGTGCGCCGCCGGTTTCGGCGGGTTGTTCACGGATTGTTCATTGCATTCGGGCGGCACAGGGCTTATAATAATATTATACTTTACCGCGCGAAAGGTGTGAACAACGATGAAAAAGACAAGAACCGCAGGACTCTGCCTGTTTTTGAGCGTTCTGCTGCTGTGCATGGCGTGGGTGACGCCGGCGTCGGCAGCCGGGGCGCCGCTGCAGTATCAGGCGACGGAATACGGCTACGCGATGGTGACGGGATGCGACAAAAGTGCGTCCGGCAAAATCACGGTTCCCGCAAAGGCAACCGTTGACGGCAAAAGCTACGCCGTAAAGTTCATCGGAGAAAAGGCGTTTGCCGGGTGCACGGGCATCACGGAGATCGTGATTCCCGAGGGTGTGACGCAGATCGGGTCAAAGGCGTTCGAAAACTGCACGTCGCTGCGCACGGTGGATATGCCGAAGTCGCTCAACAACTGCCAGTACGACGCGTTCCTTGGCTGCGAAAACGTGATGGTCAACTGCTACAGCTCCAACTACCAGTTTTTTGCAGTCTACGGTCTGAGCCAGAATATTCAGGTCAATGTGCTGGACAAGCAGCGCACGCCGGAGGAAACCAAAAACATCAACGCGTTCGGTGATTTCATCAAGCGCTTTTTGCAGGTCATCTTCTCCTGGTTCGGCATCGAGCTGTATAAGTGAGTGCATCGTGCGTAGTGCATCGTGCACAGTCGGGCGGCCGTCGGCCGCCGGTTGACAGTCGCAGCGCCGGCCAATCGCCGGCTGTCAGTTGACAGTCGTATATCAATAGCAACAGCCGCCGAAGGGCGGCTGTGGTTTTATGCCGTAACCTTCCTTGCCCTCTCCGAAGGCGGAGAGGTTGCGGGTCGCCAGTGGCGACCCGCAACCCGTGGGCGACTGCTACCCATCATTCAAAGCTGCACGCACAGCGGCCCGCGGGGCCGCCGCTACCGTGCATTTGCTTCTTGCTATCTTGCCATCTTGCTTTCTTGCTATCTTGCCATCTTGCTTTCTTGCTAACGACTAATGACTAAAAGCCGGCCATAGGCCGGCGCTACTGTGCACTGTGCACCAGGCACTGTGCACTCCCTCAGGCCTCCACCTGCGCCGACGCAACGCCGGAAAACGTATCGGCCGCCTCCCTGAGCGTCTCGATCGAATTGCCCGTCATCACAGTCAGCATCGCGTCCGGCATCTCCCGTATCCGCCAGCCGTCGTCCGTTTTGACCATCGAAAGCGTCACATCCGTCGTTTGTTCCGTTGGCGACTGCGTTTTCAAATTTTCGTTCAGCTTCGCAAAAAAGCGCGTCCAGCCGTCTTCTTCGCCGGTGTCGGAAAACAGCGCCGTCAGCATATCCGCCATCACATCCGTCATCGTGCTTTTGACGAGCATCGCCGCATCGGCATAGCTCACCGCGGCCTGTACCGTTGCGATATCACCGTCCACCACCGTTTCGGTTATCCGGTAGCTGATCTTTGCCGCCAGTTCGCGCAAAAACGCGAGCAGTTGCGCGTCGTCGTCCGCCACGGGCTGTTGCAACAGTTCCCATTCAACCAGCCTGCCGTTTTCGCCGCACGCGTTGATTGCGGCAACGTCGAGCGTCTGGACCGCTTTGAAAAAAGTCTTTGCCGTCTTTTGGGGCTTGTCGTAACTGCCGCCGCAGGCCGTGAGTGTGAAAAAGACCAGCAGCAGCGCACACAAAAGCGCGATCGTTCGTTTCATCGTCATCCGTCCTTTTCGTAAAAACTGCTTTGAGTATACCACATTCGGCGCGAAAAGGCAATCGAATTTTGACTTTGCCGCGCTTGACAACGCGAAAAGGAATTGATACAATAGTATAATATACAATCGTTTTGGAGGTTGTTTTATGGAACAAAAACTGCTGCTGATCTTTCAGCAATCCGAACTTGACGCCGTGAAGATGTACCAGGTTTTGACCGAAAAAGCCGCGGGCGAAGACGAAAAACAACTGCTGCGCGGGCTCGGCGCGGTGGAAGGCCGCCACGCCGCCGTCTTGCGCGGGATCACGGGCGTCAGCGATTTGAAGCCCACCGACAAAATGGCAAAACCGATCGGCCTTTTGCGGGAAAAGCTCGGCAAAAAAGCCACCTATACCCTGCTCGCGCTGGGCGAACACGGGGCGTATTATCTCTATCAGCCGTTCGCGCGCAAATACGACGTGCTGCGGCAGGTGGCGCAGGACGAACGCGACCACGGAAAAACGCTGCTGCGGCTGGTGGGTGCGCTGCGCCGTTCGCTGCCGATCCCGGTTTTGGGCAACTGACTGCCCTGCCCTACGGCCGGTCGAGATCCTCAAGGCCGATGGCGTTTCGGGTAAACGCCGCAAGGTCATACGACGCCTCACCCGAAAAAATACTCTCCGCGTCTTTTCGCGTCTGCGTTTTGCAGACGCGCCTTTTTTTATATGCAGTCTTGTCATTCTTTTCATTCTTACATTCTTTATATGTGTTCGCGCGCGGTTCGTTTGTGGTTCGCGCGTGGTTCGCGCGTGGTTCGATTTTTTCTTGCGACGCCTCAAAAAGCCCGTCGTTTGGGGCTTTGTCGCGGTTCGTTCGTGGTTCGCTTTTTGCGTTCTCTTCGCGCAAAAGTCGTTGCACATCCGCATCAAGCAGTGTGATCAAGCGGCAGGTTGTTGCCGTTTTCTGCCGAATCAACCCGGCTTTTTCAAACTGCGTCAAAATACGTGTAACTTTGGAATCCGTGATATTCAACTGCGCGGCAAGCGACCGGCGGCCGGTGATCACCTGTCCGGGCTGCAGCACAACCGGATCTTTGCCGAACATGGTCTGACAGGGTTCAAACACCGCGTGGGCGTGCAAATAGACCCAGACCGCCAGATGGTCGCTGTCGCGGCAGATCACCCCGTTGTTGAGCCACTTGCGTTCAAATTTGAACCATCCTTCCATAACTGTAAAACCTCCGTCAATGCTGTGGAGGAAAAAAAGTCCTCCCATAATAAGGGCGGAGACGCCGGTTTTGTGCGCAAAACGTGCAACAAAACTGACAAATTCACGGAAAGTTTACATTTGAGGAAGCTAAGGGATAGAAAAGGGACAAGGGCGGAGGACGTGCACAGTGCACAGTGCGTAGTGCACAGTAGGGGCGGCCATTGGCCGCCCGCCTCACCGGCGGCACAGCTCGCCTAACCCGATAACGATGCGTAAGCCACACGTTTCCAACTTCATCAGTCACGCGCTTTTTACTCGTCTGCCTTGCCTCAAATCGTGTGGGCGCGTGACAGCTTCCCCATAAATGGGGAAGCCAAGAAGGCTGCGGATTCTTTTATAGCGTGGAGTGCAAAGTAAAGATTCAGAACAAAGTGGCATTGAAATGCAAACATAAAAGCAAAAAGTCCTTGCCCTCCCCGCTGCGACGGAACGGCGCAGCTTCATGGGGAGGGTGGCACGCGCTCACACGATTGCCGGTAAGACCGAAGCGTCAAATGCGCGTGACGGGTGAGGTTGGAAAACCTCGCCGCAGCCGACCTGTGAACCATGTGTTGCCCACGCTGTCCGCGCCGAGTCGCCCGACCCCTTCCGACAGTGCGCTTTGGCGCACTGCCACCTTCCCCAAAGGGGACGGCTAGTAAGGTGGCTGCCTGCGGCAGCATTTGACTTGACCGCTACGGACGCCGGGTTGCAGCATAAAAACACAGCCGCCCTTGGGCGGCTGTTGCTGTTGTCCGATAACTGTTGACTGTCGACTGACGGGCGACCACGCGGGGTCGCCCCTACTATGCGCACTACGCACTGTGCACCACTCAATACGCCTCCACCGGAATGTCGAACATCGTTGCAAGGGCGCGCAGCTCGTCTTTGATATCGCCCATAGCGACCACGAAGTGCGGCTCCCAGCCGTTTTTGACCGAGTTTTCCACAATGGCGCGGCTGTCGTTTTCGGTTTTGATGACGATCGACGTGCCGTTAAACTGTTTGGGCTTGTCAAGCGCTTCGCCGCCGCACAGGAAAAAGCGGAACGTGCCGTCCTTTTCGCGGCCGATGCGGAAAATGGTGACCGCTTTTTCCGCTTTGCAGCCGAACTCGAGCGTCGGGCCGATCTTGCGGTTGCAATGGACGCCGCAAACGGCGCCGGTGTCTTCGCGCGCCAGCGAGCAGGCCGCTGTGCCGCAGTGCCAGAACGTGATGGTGTTTTCCGTTTCATCGAGCGACACCGGGTCGCCGAAGAAGGTGCATTTACCCGTCAGCGTCTGGCCGATGTACATCGACAGCGCGCCGTAGGCGTCCGCTTCGCACGAGGCGGGCACGCCGTTGTCGCCGAGCATGGCAAGCACCGCGCACACGGGGGTACCGAAATCCACAAAGAAATCCGGCCAGCAGCGGCTCGAAACCGCGCCGATGTTGTTTTCTTTCACATAGTTGTCATACGCCGCGTAGAGCCGCGCAAAGTCGCGCTTGTTTTGTTCCTTGGTGTCGTCCAGCCCCACGATGCGGTCGCGCGCGTTATTAAGATAGCTGTCCGCTTCTTCGTCGGTACACGCTTTGGCCTTGTTGATCAATTCGCGCGCTTCGATCGATTTGAGGTTGACGCCGAACACGGAGAGCATCTCCGCGTCGAGCCCGCGGCCGAAGCCGAAGCCCTCGGGCGTGTGGCCGATCTGCAACAGATTGAGGTGCCGCATGGCGTATTTGACCTTCGCCGCCGCAATACACGCGCGGATGGCGCGGACGGTTTTGTCCTCCGCCGGGGCGCCGAAGACGTAGGAGAATTTCCGGTCGCACGCACGCATGATGTTGGCCGCGGAATAGGCGCCGGTCAACGAATTGAGACGCAGGCGGCCGCCGTCGATCACCGGCTCGCGCAGCGTCCACAGCAGCACCGGACACGAAAACCGGCGCAAAACGGCGCTCATATAGGCGGCGTTGGCAAACGTGACGTTTTGCACGATGACGAAATCGGGCGAAAGCGTATCGAGAAACGTGTTCAGTTTGTCAAGCGACAAAAGCATTTCTTCGGGCACGCGCACATCGGGGTCGATGGCACGCAGCAGCGACACGGAATCGTCAAAGGCTTTTTGCGCCGACTCAAGATGGAACGTCGGCACACCGATGGGGATGTAGGCGAATTGGAAGGACATGGTTTTTACCTCGCTTTGGTTTTTTTATAATGGAGTCTTCTTTAAAATTCGGAATTCGGAATTCGGAATTCGGAATTATGGGACGCCGCCTGCGGCGATGCGTCAAAAGCGTAATGAGAAAGCTGCATCTATACCGCCAAAGATTGCAAATTGGTCCGGTGGCGGAAGATCTGTTTTCTATGATTGAAACGTACATCGGATACAATCTACTCGCTTCCTGCAGCGAATCGTTCGCGCCGCGGCGTATAAGGTTGGATTACCAAGCGGAACTCCGCGACCGCAATTCCGAATTCCGCATTCCGAATTCCGAATTAAGATAAGTCTGCTTAATACTTGAGCGCTTTGTTTTCCCCGATCAGCCCCGGAAACGCGCCCTGGCGCATCAGCGGTTCGCGGTCGGGATGGGACAGCACCCATTTGTTTTTTTGCAGCAGCAGCCGGTTTTCGCCGGTCGGGTCCGCCGGCTTTTCCGAAAGCGGCGTGTTGGTGCCGCGCGGCAAGATCACCACGGCGCGAAAGCCCGCGTCCGTCACCCGGCAGGGCGACAGATGCAGCGTGGTCTGGAAAAGCTCGATCGCCGTGCCCTGCGGCACAAAGAAGACCTGCTCGTTGCCAACATAGAAACGGTTGTCTTCAATCTGCCAGGTGTGGCCGAGGACCAGCATCAGGTCCGTCGCCGCCACATTGATCTCCGAGCCCTTGTGGTATTCGAAGCCGTTATAGGTTGTGTTGCGGCCGTTGCAATA
>CACWJV010000071.1 GCA_902761265.1 Oscillospiraceae bacterium
TTTCCTTGGGCGAATTTTCCACATAGACCGGCGCGCTCGTGCTGCAATAGATCTCCACGCCGTCAAAGTAGAGCTTGACCTTGTCGCTCTCGTCGTCGGTGTCCACGCGGATCTGGCCGTCGGTGAGCTTGCCTTTGATCGAATAAACGCCCGGGGCGCTGACAGTGAGCACGCCGTCTGCATACGCCGCGCCGCTGCCTTTGATGGCGGTCGCGTCGTCGTTAAGGATGACATAGGTGTCGATTTCAAGCTTTTCGTTTTCGCCGGTGTCTTCGTCCGCCTGCGGTTGGGTCGTTGTCACATCACCGGACAGCGGCGCCGTGGTCGTCAGCACGTCGGCAGGATCACTTTGCGTTTCGCCGCCCGCACAGCCGCACAGCGCCAGCGCCGCAAACAGCAGCGCGAGTGCGGCGGCACAGAGTCTGCGTTTGGAAACGGTCATCAGTTCCTCGCCGCCTTTCTCAAAGATTGATCTGGTTTTCCGGCAGCTTTGCGCACTGGATCTCCAGATTGCCGTTGCGGGTGCGCAGCGCGTCGATGAATTCCTTTTCGCGCGACGCGTCCTTGAGCTTGACTTCATAGCTCAGCTTGAACAGCGAGCCCATATTGGTCGTTTTGACCGAAACGAGTTCGTTTGATTCGGTGTATTCTTTGAACAGATCGTCAAACACCTCGGTATAGTTGAGCGTTTCCGGGATCACGACGACCAGACTCTTTTTGTCTTTCGACGCCTTTTCGCCAAGACCGACCCGCGCATAAACCAGCGCCAGCAGCGCTGTCACGATTACGAAGCACACCGCAAACGCCAGATAGCCCATGCCCGTTGCAAGGCCGGCGGCCAGCGCGATGAAGATCATGCAGATCTCGCGCGCCGTGCCCGGGATGGAACGGAAGCGCACCAGCGAAAACGCGCCTGCAACGGCGACGCCTGCGCCGAGGTTGCCGTTGACGAGCATGATCACAATCTGTACCACAGCCGGCAGCAGCGCGATGGTGGTGACGAAGCCTGCGTTGTGTTTTTTACACGTTTTCATATAGCAAAGCGCGATCAGAAGACCGAGCACGACGGAAACGGCCGTACAGATGAAGAAGGTGGCCGGGGTCAGCGTGGAAGTTAAAATCGATTGAAAAATGGTAGACATGAGAATTCCTCCGTTTCAGAACTGTAAAAGAAGATGCGTCATGCGATTTCGAGCGCGGCCTTTGCGGCCTTTTGCTCCATCATCTGCTGATACGCGATACCGTATTTTGAAAAGGTTGCCGGGAAGATCGAAAGCTCGCTGAGCGCTTCGCTCAGCCAGAGCGGAAACGCCTGTTCGCATTTGATCTCCATGACGATGTTGCCGTCGTCGATCCGGGTACAGCCGCCGTCGCCCAGCGACAGATCCAGCCGTGTCGCGCGGTAGCGGATGTTGCTGTCAAACGTGACGCGCAGGTTTTCGTCGTCTTTGCCGATGAACGCGATCCGGTCATAGAACAGCGAGACCTTCGGCTGCAGCGTACCGTAGCAGGTGCGGCAGTATTCGATCTCCTGCGGGATCTGGGCGTCAAACGGCGGCTGCTGCCCGCGGCACAGCCAGCGGACCGCTTCGTCATAGCGCATGCTTACGCGGCGCTTGTAGACGATGCCTTTGTATTTGCGCTTGATCTCCACAAACGCGGTGGAATCCGCCGTGGGGATGTTGTAAACGCGCATACGCAGCTTTTCCTTGAAAACCGGCTTTTCAATCGATGCGCGGATCAGCCGGTAGTCCGGGGTATCAAAATAGATATTGCAGACGGTGCTTTTGCCGTATGCGTCGTCCTGCAGCCGCGGGCCGACCATCTGCATCAGCCTGACGTACTGTTCGCCTGTAAGCACATACTTCTTTTCATAGCGCGAAAAGATCGTTTTAAACGTTTGCACTGCACACATCTCCTTTCGTTTTGTTGCCCCAAGTATACCGGGAAGCGCTGAAATCGTTCTGAAAAACGGGAAGAATCTTTTTCAGTTTTTCTTATAGTGTGATATGGAAGACAATGGATTTGCCGTCCGCGGACGAAGCGCTGATTCTGCCTTTGTGGCGCTCCACAATCGCTTTGGCGATCGACAGACCGATCCCGTAGCCGCCGGTTTCGCGGGCACGGGCCGGGTCGGCGCGGTAGAACCGGTCAAACAGATGCGGCAGTTTTTCTTTTTCAATCCCGTCGCAGGTGTTGAAAGCGTCGAGCGTCAGCGTTTTGCCGGATTTGTAAAGCGAAATTTTGATTTCGCCCTGTTCGTTTGTATATTTGATTGCGTTGTCGCAAAGGATCGACACGAGCTGGCGGATCTCACCCTCGTTGCCCTTGAGCGTCAGATCGGGCGCGACGTCAAGACGAAACGAAAGCTGCCGCGTTTTTGCCATCGGCTCAAAATTGAGCGCCGTGTCGAGCACCGCTTCGCTGACGTTAAACTCAATATGCTCGGCGTCGTTTGCCATCTCGTCAAGTTTGGAGAGCGACACGAGGTTGCGCACCAGCGTGTTCATGCGCACGGTCTGGCTTTTGATGGAGCTGACCCATTCGTTTTCGCCCTCGCACATTTCCAGCACGTCCGCGTCGGCGGAGATGATGGCCAGCGGCGTTTTCAGTTCGTGCCCGGCGTCGGTGATAAACTGCTTTTGTTTTTCAATGCTGCGGCGCACCGGCGCGAGCGCGGAGCGTGTAAGCAGATAAACCGGGAACGAGAGCAGAATAACAAAGATCACGCCCACAAGAAACGAGATCGAGGCCAGCGCAAAGGTCTCCTCCAGCTCGCGTTCAAAATCGAGAAAGACCATAATCGAATTGCCGGTGACGGCGTCTTTTACATAGTAGTAGCGGTAGATGTCCAAAAACCCGTAGCCCGGCTCGCCGGCATAGGCTTTGGCGGCGTAGTCAAACGCGGTCTGGTCGCTGACCGAGGCGATGTTCTTGGTGGAGATATCGGTCACGACGTTGCCGTGGAGCTTGACAACGAAATAGCGCGTAGCATAGGGCGTTTCCACGGTGATCTGCGTGCGGCCGAACGGATTCCAAAACGCGCCGAAGCTGTCGTCGCGCGCCGTGTTGGGCAGCACGCCGTCGTTTTGCGCGATCAGATAAAGCAAGCTTTTGGAGTCGCTGTCGCGCTGATAGACGTTGACCACGTTGACCGAGAACAGCTCCACAAACACAACGGTAAACAGCGCGAGGATCGCGATGGCGACAAATTTGCGCTGCAGTCGTTTCAGCATTTGATTTCCTCCAACGTGTAGCCGACGCCGCGCGTCGCTTTGATTTCGACATTTGCCTGCAGCGTCTGGAGCTTTTTGCGGATATAGGAGATATAGACCCAAACGACGTTGATCTCCGCCTCGGTCTCATAGCCCCAGATGCGCTCCATAAACTGTTCGGTGGAGATCAGACGGCCGGGATTGTCCATCAGAAGCTCGATCATCTGAAACTCCTTGTTGCCCAGCCGCAGCGAGGCGTGCTCGGTCGACAGCTCAAACGTTTCGCGGTTGAGCGACAGATTGCCCAGCGTCAAAAGATTCGGCGTAAACGCCGTTTTGCGCCGCGTCATCGCCCGGATGCGCGCAAGCAGCTCGCCGGTGGAAAAGGGCTTGGTCAAATAGTCGTCGGCGCCCTTGTCGAGGCCGAGGATCTTGTCTTCGGTTTCCGCCTTGGCGGTGAGAATCAAAACCGGCGTGTCCACCCCGGCCTTGCGCAGCGCTTCGAGCACTTCGAGGCCGTTCTTTTTGGGCATCATCAGATCGAGGATGATACCGTCATAGTTTTCGTCCATACCGTAATCCAGCGCGTCCTGGCCGTCGTAGACGGGATCCACGGAATAGTTGTTGTGTTTGAGAATCGCACACAGCGCTTTGGACAGATCTTTTTCATCTTCGGCAAGTAAAAGTCTCATATCGTTTCTCCTTTCGACACACAAAAAGCGCCGAATTGATCGGTTTCCTTTTTAGGATAGCTGAAAAACTTAAAATAAACAATAAATTGTAAAAAAACTGTGACGAAAAACCCGCGTTTTCATTTGAACCCTTTTTTCCCGAAAAAACGAAAACAACACACGCCGAAACGGTGTGTGTTGTTTCCAAAATAAAATTGAAAGGAGAGGGGAGTGCAATGGAGAGGAGGGTTGCAAGAAGAAAAATCGGAAAAAAACATCTTGCATTCCCCATTGCACAATTGAATTATATGAATCTTACTTTAAACGAACTTTAAATTTGCTTTTATGAGTTAAAGCACGAAACTAAGAATTTGAACAAACCGGTTAAATTTGTCTCAAATGTCTCCCCTTTGCGCGGCATCACACACCGCCTGCCACGCAACAACCAGCTTTTCCGGCGACCATTGTGCGTTGGCCGGGCTGGTGGACGGCAGGCACAGCGCGTCTATGCCGGTCGCAGGCAGCAGATACTGCCGGTACAGCCGGTCGGCGGTTTTGCCGTTGGTAAAAATCTGCGTGACCGGCGCCGTTTGCAAAATCGCGGTCAGATCGTTCGGCACGGCGTGTTTGATCGAGCTGTCGGCGCTGCCGGTGATCTCGCACGATTGGATCACGTCCCACAGCGCAATGTGATGCCGCAAAAGAAAGGCGGTCTTTTCTGCGGGCGTCTCCCCCGCCGGCTCGCCGAAAAGATTCGACAAGACACGCCAGAAGCGGTTTTGCGGATGGCCGTAAAAGAACTGTGCTTCGCGGGATTTTGGTCAAAGACGGGCTCGATGGGATGGATGATCGGCATGGGACACCTCCGGAATAGAGCCAAGGGGCGCGGGTTGCCAGTGGCAACCTCTGCCGCAGGCAGAAGCGCCGACCGAGGCGGGAGCCGAGACCCGAGGGCTAAGGGCCAAGGGAATTAAAAATTGATAATTGAAAAGTTTCTGGGAATTACGGGTTACGGGATTTTCGCGGCGTCCGTTCACTGCTTCGACCGGTGCTTGCGCACATATTTTGCCAACCATTTAAACGCATGCTCCATCTGTCTTTCAACTTCGTTGCAGATGTCCAAAGCTGTCGTTTCGTCAAAGCGCTGCGCCGGGTGCCAGCCCTGTGATGCGCCGGGTGCCGCTTTTGTCCCGCCCTCCGGGGTGTAGTAGAGGTTGCCGAATCGGAGCGTTCGCTTCTGATAAACATCCGTGTAATAGAACCATCCGTCGAACATACCCGGCAGACGGTATCTTTCGTTTGTTGACGCGGTGTTCAATTCCGGATCCTGCAGGGATTCCTCAACGATGAGATTCCTGTCACGGCGATTTGGGAACACGGCAGAAAACTCAACCGTGAACGAGCCGCCGTATTTGTTCGTCCAAAATGAAATCAGCTCAATATGATCCGCACAGTCTTTGCGAAAATGCGGATAATTTCCGCCAAAGCCTTTGGATTGCAGGGCAGGAATCACCGATGCCTGCAATGCGTTTTTCATGATTGTACGATTGCTGCCTGTGCTCAAAGAAACCACCCTTTCGAAAGATTATACCGCGGACGCATTTTTGCGAAGGGAAAAAGACCGAAGAAAATCTCCCTGTTGTAACATACCCTTCGAAAATCCAGATCGAAATCCCTCATCTCCCTGTCCATTATACACAACGCCCCTGCCCTTTTCAAGGCTCCTGCAAAAAAAGACCGCCGCGGCACCGATGATCGGCAGCCGCGGCAGCGCTCTTGCTATCTTGTTTCTTGCTATCTTGCAATCTTAGTCCTCTTCTTCCGGCTCTTCCAAGAGCTTTTCCGTCGCGGCAATCGAAACCAGCGCCGCAAAGCGGAAGGTGTCTACTTCGATCTTGTTGCTTTGATTGCGCATTCTTGTCGGTTTCCGATTTTTGCCGGAGCTGTTCCATATAAGGTCGAACGAACTCCGGTCTGCGTTTGCCGAGAACACGAAAGATCTCCGGCGCTTCCATCCTGACCTTGTCATCCACATCGTATAGAAGCCCCTCAAATATCGGCATGTAATTCTCATAAATATCGGGCGTATTTGTGGCGATGTTTTCTGAAGCCCAAATAAAGCTCAGCCTGACCTTTGGATCTTCATCGTTGGCAAGACGGAACAGATTCTCCCAGTACGGTTTGATAGCTTGATAGCTGCCCCGTCCGATTCTGCCGAGCGCGGTCGCAGCCCGTTCCCGCAAAAGAGGAGCCGAACGCTCACAGAAAGAGGCAATCACCGGAACGGTATCTGCCACTGCCTGCGGATATACAAGCCCCATCTCGCCAAGAAGCCATAGCGCTTTCGCTTGTATTTTTACGGAGTCAAGCACAAGCAGAGATGAAACATACGGAATCCGTTCCGCCCATTGACTCCTGTCTTTTGTCAATTTTCCAAGTTCCTGATACAGCTTCGACTCGTTCAACGCCTCATCTCCTCGCCACGATCGGCAGCAGTCTTCCCTGTCCATTATACACAACACCCCTGCCCTTTTCAACAGGTTGCGCAAAAAGAACACCGCGACGCCGATGATCGGCAGCCGCGGCAGCGTTCTTGAATTCTTGCTATCTTGCATTCTTGCTATCTTGCGATCTTATTCCTCTTCTTCCGGCTCTTCCAAAAGCTTCTCCGTCGCGGCGATCTTGACGCACAGACACAGCAGCTTGGTCGCTGTCAGCAGTTCGTCCACCGGCGGATAGGACGGCGCGATGCGGAGATTCTTGTCCTCCGGGTCGATGCCGTAGGGATAGGTCGCGCCGGCGTTTGTCAAGGTCACACCCGCGTCGCGGCAAAGCTCCCACACGCGTTTGGCGGTGCCGGGATAAACGTCGAGGTTGATGAAATAGCCGCCCTTCGGGTTCGACCATTTGGCGATGTTGTAGCCGCCGAGCTTGTGTTCAAACTCATACAGCACAATCTTGAACTTCGGACCGAGGATATTGCGGTGCAGCCGCATATAGTTTTTGAGACCGTCTACATTTTTATAAAATTTCACATGGCGGTACTGATTGAGCTTGTCGTAGCCGATCGTCTGATATTTCAGGCGGTTTTTGATGATCTGGATATTGCGGTCGGAAGCCGCCAGCGCAGCCACACCCGCGCCCGGGAAGCTGATCTTCGACGTGGAGGTGAACTCGATCACCATATCGTCGTGGCCGTAGCGGTGAAGCGATTCAAAGATATTGTCCAGCACGTCGCCCTTGCTCGTCAGATCGTGGACGATGTAGGCGTTGTCCCAGATGATGCGGAAGTCCTTCGCCGCCGGCTCCATCGCCGCGATGCGCTCGACGGTGTTGTGGGAATAGGTCACGCCGGTGGGGTTCGAGTATTTCGGCACACAGAACATGCCCTTGACGGACGGATCCTGAATCAGCGTTTCCACGGCGTTCATATCGGGACCTTCGTCGTTCATCGCCACGGGGATCATTTTGATGCCGTAGTATTCGCAGATGGCGAAATGACGGTCGTAGCCCGGCGACGGGCAGATGAACTTGATCTCGCCCTGATCCTTCCACGGCGTGCCGTCCGACCCGGTGAGCATGCACTGGGTGATGTAGTCAAACATCTGGTTAAGGCTCGAGTTGCCGCAGACGATCACGTTGTCCATCGGCACGTCCAGCAGCGCGGCAAAAATCTCCTTGCATTCGTCGATGCCGGTCAAAAGACCGTAGTTGAGGTAGCGAAGGGAGTGGTTGTTGTCGTCGTCCCAGTCGCGCGAGGTGATCGCGTCGAGCAGACCGTTGGACACCGAAAGCTGGTCGGTGCCGGGTTTGCCGCGCGACATATCGAGCGTGAGCCCCATCGCCTGATAGTTGCGGTAGGCCTCCATCAGCTCTTTTTGTTCCTGGCGCAGTTCGTCTTTTGTCAATGATTTGTAATCCGGCATGTGCCGCACCCCTTACTGTGAAAAGATAATCTTAGAAATCCGCGGAGCCCGTGGTACGCGGGAACGGCAAAACGTCGCGGATGTTGGAGATGCCCGTCAGGTACATCACCAGCCGTTCAAAGCCCAGACCGAAGCCGGCGTGCTTGGTGCCGCCGTATTTGCGCAGATCGAGGTACCACCAGTAGTCCTCCTCCTTGAGCCCAAGCTCATGGATGCGGTCGAGCAAAACGTCGTAGCGCTCCTCTCTCTGGCTGCCGCCGATGATCTCGCCAATGCCCATCACGAGGCAGTCGCACGCGGCCACGGTTTTGCCGTCGTCATTCAGACGCATATAGAACGCCTTGATCTCCTTCGGATAGTCCGTGACGAAGACCGGCTTTTTAAACACCTGCTCGGTGAGGAACCGCTCGTGCTCGGTTTGCAGATCGCTGCCCCACTCCACTTTGTATTCAAACTGGTCGTTGTGCTGTTTGAGAATCTCCACCGCGTCGGTGTAGGTCACGCGGCCGAACTCACTCGACGCCACGGCTTCGAGCCGTTCGATCAGGCCCTTGTCCACAAACTGGTTGAGAAACGCCATATCCTGCGGACAGGTGTCGAGCACATAGCGGATGACGTATTTGATCATCGCTTCCGCGAGCGCCATATCGTCGTTCAGATCAGCGAACGCGATTTCCGGTTCGATCATCCAGAACTCCGCCGCGTGGCGCTGGGTATAGCTTTTTTCGGCGCGGAAGGTCGGGCCGAAGGTATAGATTTTGCCGAACGCCTGCGCCATGATTTCGCCCTGCAACTGGCCGGACACGGTCAGAAACGCGCTTTTGCCGAAGAAGTCCTGGCTGAAATCGACCGTGCCGTCCTCGTTTCTCGGCGGGTTTTCCATATCAAGCGTCGTCACGCGGAACATTTCGCCCGCGCCCTCGGCGTCGGAGCAGGAAATGAGCGGCGTGTGGGCATAGACAAAGCCGTTTTCGTTGAAGAAGCGGTGCAGCGCAAAGGCCGCCGCGGACCGCACGCGAAACGCCGCAGAATACAGATTGGTGCGCGGACGCAGATGCGCGATGGTGCGCAGATATTCCACGGAATGCCGCTTTTTTTGCAGCGGATAGTCGGGCGTGGACGCGCCTTCGACCTCCACGGTATTGGCGTTGATCTCAAACGGCTGCTTCGCTTCCGGCGTCAAAATCAGATCGCCCGTGACGATGACGGCGGTGCCGACGTTGAGCTTTGCGACGGCGGAAAAGTCGGCGACTTTATTCGCCTCAAACACAACCTGCACGCCCTTGAAGCAGGAGCCGTCGTTCAGCTCCATAAAGCCGAGTGTTTTACTGTCGCGGTTGGTACGGATCCAGCCGCAGACGGTGACGGGCGACGCCGTATAGCTTTCGGGCGACGCATAAAGTTTTGCAATTTCGGTGCGTTTCATAGAATTACCCCCAAACGAGCCTGTCTTTCCATTTTGTAGTTACAGATTATTATAGCATACTTTGTTCAAAAATCAAGCGTTCGCGGGAAGTTTGGAAGTTGCGACAATTTGAAGAATGCTGTGTGGATATTTTTATGCAAAAGCGTTGCGAAACAGAACAAGGGAAGGGACAAGGGACCGGCGACCAGGGACCAGGGACGCGACAGGAAACGATTCACCGCGCAGGGAACGTGTATCTGTCTGTCGCGTAGCAGTCGCCCCGCGGGCGACTTTGATCCAAACCGCACAAAATGCGTAAACCCATAGCGGCCGGAGCGGCCGCCGCTACAAACTGAATGTATGTGCATCAGTCGCCCGCGGGGCGACCGCTACAGGATTCATGTTCTCGTAGTCGCCGCCTGGCAGGCGGCTATTGCAGCAAACCGTCCGCGCCCAGTCGGCTGATAGCCGACCACTACGGGCGCTGTTTTTATGCAAACGCTTGCTTTTTCGAGAAAAATATGATAGAGTTATCATGCGACGTAAAGTGAATAGTTTTTCAGCATGGTATGACCAAGTTGTTTTGGGAAACACTTTTGAAAAAGTGGCTCTCGAACATTCTCTTAACAGCTTGGTAAGACTATGTCACTTTGCGTCGCGGCAAGTGAGAGCGCTTTTTATGCGTCTCGTTTGTCGAGGCGCATTTTTATTTTCCAATAAAAGATTTGAAAAGGAGAAATTGAAAATGAAAGCAATGGTTTGTGAAATGTGCAATAGCCACGATTTGTTAAAGCAGGATGGAATGTATGTTTGCCAAAGCTGCGGAACAAAGTACACGGTTGAAGAAGCAAAAAAACTGTTGGTTGAAGGAACTGTAAAAATTGATAAGACTGATGATGTTGAAAAGTTGTTAGTTCTGGCAAGACGTGCAAGAGAAGATAATAACAGTGAGAATGCAGAAAAATACTATGGCTTAGTCTTGCAAGAAGATCCAAACAATTGGGAGGCGGCTTTCTTTCATGTATATTTTCAATCTGCTCAATGCAAGATTAGAGATATTGAGAGTACAGCGCATTTGTTTGCAAATAATATTGACAGTTCAATGAGATTAGTTTCTGAAGTTCAAGATGTGGATGCCAAGAACGCTGCATTAAATACAATTATTCTACATTCGAATTCTCTTGCTTCTGTACTCTATACTTCTGCATTAAATCACTTTACTCAATTCCCAACCGTTGCAGGATCAGGATCAGAATTCAGATCGAGAGCCTCAGCGATTTATTCCATTTACTCAATAATTGAACAATCCTTGTCGACCTATTTCGGTAATGAGAAAAGCCTAATTCTAAATGCGCAAAAAAAAGCATACT
This sequence comes from Oscillospiraceae bacterium, assembly GCA_902761265.1. Lineage (GTDB taxonomy): Bacteria > Bacillota > Clostridia > Oscillospirales > Acutalibacteraceae > UBA6857. The sequence goes on from CACWJV010000071.1 coordinate 10,588, forward strand.
CATATATATGCGACAAACCAAAGTGTTTCAATGAAAGTTTCTTTACAAGAGAATGCAACAGATTAAAAAATGAAATAAAATCAAAAGATCCAAATTGCGAAGTTAAGGAAGAATCCAAGGGCGGCTGCTACGTTGCTACCGCCGTCTACGGCTCTTATGATTGTCCGCAAGTCTGGACACTTCGTCGCTACCGTGATAACACACTTGCTAAAACTTGGTATGGATTGCTGTTTATTTATTTTTATTATGCAGTCAGCCCCACCCTGGTGAAGTGGTTTGGAGAAACCAAGTGGTTTAAGAATATGTGGAAACCCAAACTAGACAGAATGGTTAAACATCTGAATGATAAAGGTGTTGAGGATACACCGTATAATGACAAACGCTGGTAAACCTAAACAATGCCCCAACCAATCGGTCGGGGCGTTGTTTGTTTTCTTGCGCCTTAACGCGGCGTCTCGGTCGACGAACGACTATTGCCTGTTATCCAAACGCTCTTGCTTCACAGATCACCGGCTCTGCCCTTGCCTGCTCGATCACGACAAAGACCGCCTGCGCTTTGACCTTCCTTTTGAGCCGCACGATCTTCTGCCGCCCGATCACGGTGCAGCCTTCCAACTTTTGCAGCTTGCCTTTTGCCGTATAGGCCCAAACGGAAAACCGTTCCACACGCTGGCTGTGCCGGATATCCTCTTTGAGCGAGAGCGTGCGCACGGTCTTGGCGCCGTCAAACGTCAGTTGCAAAACGAACGCGCCGGTCGGAAACGCAACGCGCGCGCCGTCTTTCAGCGCTTGCACGTCGTCGCCGTCGAGGATTGTGCCATCCGCTTTCAACAAGGCATAGGACGCGTCCAGCGGATGGCGAAACGGCGCCTGCGTCCGCGCGGTAAACCGCCGGAGCGTGCGCTGTTCGCGGCGCGAAATCCGGCCGTGGGTGTCGGGCGGCACATTCAAAAGCAGCGTCGCGTTGCCGCCGACGGTGTTGAAATAGATGTCCGAGAGCTGCTTTGCCGTGCGCTTTTTGCGAAAGAGATAGTATTTCCAATCGTGATAAAACCACCCGGTCGTCACAGAAACGTCCGCCTCCGCGGGGCTCCAGATGAGCTCCGTCTCCCCTTTCAGCGCGTCGCGGCTGCCAAGGTCCTCTTCGCGGCGGTCAAACGAAAGCTCCTTTTCGTCCGTCTGCGACTGCGCGGCAACTTTTTCCGTGAGGATTGCCGGCGCGCCGACCACGCTCCACTCGCTTTCGCGCACATTGCCGCCCTCGTTGCCGATCCAGCGCACGTCCGGCCCGCTGACGGCGATGACGGCATCCGGCTGCAACTGCCGGATCACGCGATAATACCGCTGCCAGTCGTAGCGCTGCTTTTTGCCGTTTTTGCCTTCGCCGCACGCGCCGTCGAACCAGACTTCAAACAGCTCGCCGTAATTTGAGCAAAGCTCCGTGAGCTGCGCGGCAAAGAAATCGTTGTAGCTTTCGGTGCCGTACTGCTTCGCGTTGCGGTCCCACGGCGACAAATAGACGCCGAGCTTTAAGCCGTATTTATCGCAGCTTTCGCGCAGTTGGCGCAAAACGTCTTTGCCGTAGGGCGTGTGCATCACGCTGTGGGTCGTGGTTTTGGTGTCCCAAAGGCAAAAGCCGTCGTGGTGCTTCGCGGTTAAAATCACGCCGCGGCTGCCGCTTGCCTTGAGCACCCGGCACCACCCGTCGGTGTCGAGTGCGTCGGGACTGAACAACGCGAGGGCTTCGTCGCCCAATCCCCATTCGCGCCCCGTCATGGTGTTCATGCCGAAATGGATGAAGCTGTAATAGGGAAGACCGCTGTGCGAAAGCTGTCGCGCCGACGGGCGGACGGCGACGAGCCGGGCAAGAAAGGCGGCTTCTTCGGGCGTTTTGCCGCCGATTTGCGGAGTGCCGAAAACGGCGGCCGGATCGGTCATCAATGGCTGCATCGTAAGCTCCTTTCAAAAAACGCCACTGCCGAAGCAGTGGCGTTCGTGTTGCATCAGAACGGGAAATAGACGTCCAGATCGTGATAAGCGAACTGGTTGAAGCCGGGCTTCACACCGTCCTTATATTCGATCTGCTTATACTTCGCGTCTTTCAGACCCTGGATCAGACCGTGGAGCATTTCGAAGTCCTTCACCGTCACGCGGTAGTTCGCGCGGATTTCCGGGAAGGTCTGCTCGTCGCTCGCCTCGTTGGTATAGACGATATCGGTCGGCTTCGCCAATCGGATATAGCCGAGTTTGAAGCCGGTGCACCACCAGTAGCTGCCGTAGGGACGGCTGAACTCATGCTTCCATTCGCCCTTGGTCTGGTCTGCGTTCCAATAGTAGCGTTCGAAATCCATCGACATCATCAGCAGATCCTGATCCTGCGCGCAGTCGTAATGGTCTGCGTCGCGTTCGGTGTATTTCTTGTAAACGCCGAGCTCTGCGCCGTAAAGGATTGCGCCGTACTGGCCTTTCCACGGCTGCAGCATCCAGTCGGAACCCTGATATTTGAAATAGAAGCGGTTGGTATCGTACTGGATCCAGACGAACTGCGACGCAAGGTCATACAGTTTGTTAAAGCCGAAGTTGCGCTGCCACGGATCGTCCGCGGTAAAGAACACGCCTTCCTTGGTGTCGAGCAGATAGCCCACAAGGCCGGTCTGTTTGAGTGCGTCGGTATAGCCGTATTCCGGTTCGGGTTCATAGGTGTAATTGAGGGACACCGGCTGGCTGTAGGCGCTGTAGGTCCAGCGGCCGTCGTTTTGCACAGCGGAGGCCACGCGATACTGATGCAAACCGGAATCGCTGGTGCTGTCCATCAGGAAACGGTAGGAGGTGCGCTCCTGGCCGTTGTAGGTATATTTGTGGATCTCGCCCATCACGGTGTCGTCGACCCATTTGCCCTGGCTGTTATAGAACTGGAGATGATAGCTGTCTGCGCCGGGCACGGTCGGCCAGTCGACCACGATGCTGTGGTCCGCACCGGCTGCGATGATCGGCTTTTCGGGCTTGGCGGGGATGGAGTGGACTTCGATCGTTTTGGTATACGGGGAATAGACTTTTTCGCCGTCCTCTTCGAGATAGGCGCGGATGCGGTATTCATAGGTCTGGCCCACGCCGAGCGTTTTGCCGCTTTCCACATCGGACACACTGAACATTGTGGTCTTGGTGTCGCCGATCTTTTTCCAGTCGCCGTCCGTGTTCTTTTCGATCTCATAGCCGAGCGCGCCTTCCAGTGCGTTCCAGGAAAGCACCGCCGTATTGCTCGTGTTGAGCACAACCGTTGCGCCCTTGATCGTGCCGAACGAGGTTTCCGCCGTCAGGATCGGGCTGATCTCGGTTTCGGTGATCTGGCCTTCATAGTTGGCCACCGCGCGCACACGGAAGTTGTAGGTCGTTTCGGGTTCCAAATTCTTGACAACGAAGGTCGTCTTGGCGGTCACACCGATCTCGGTCAGCTCACCGTCGATATACCGGAACACATGGTATTCCGACGCGCCGTCGGCTTTCGGCCATTCGAGCGTCAGGGAATCGTGGCCGGCTTTTTTGAGGTTGAGCGTTGTCACCGCCTTCGGCCACATGGAAACATAAACGGCGCCGCTGACGGCCGAAAGCGTGGTTTTGCCGCCCACGGTGGCGCTCGCCTGCACGTTGAAATACGCCGTGCGCGGAGACGCCGGATATTTAACGTTGTAAGTGGTCTTCTTGGTCGTTGCCAGCTTCACAAATTCGCCCTTTGTAGCAACGTCCTTTTTATAGATAATGTATTCCGACGCACCGGCGGATGCGGGCCATTTGAGCGTGGCGCCGGCGGCGGTGATGTTGCTCACAGTCAGGCTGGTGACTGCCGCGGGCTTGGTGCTCACTTTGGCCACCGGGCTGTATTTGGCGGCGTACTGCACCGTCTTGCCGTTCTTGACATAGGCGCGGACTTTGTAATACCGCACACCCGGAGCAGCCTTGTAGGTGATGGTATAGGTGCGTTCTTTCAGCGTTTTGATCTTCTTGTATTTACCGTCGGCCGCCTTGGCATACAGCACATAGCCGGTGGCGCCTGCCGCGGCGCTCCAGGTCAGCTTGATCTTTGCCGGGTTAATGACTTTTGCCGTCAGCTTGGCAACGTTTGCCGGCTTTGTCAGCGCGGTGACTTTGGCGGACGCTTTGCCGAAATTGCGGCTCGCGCCGGATTTGACGTAGGCGGCAACCTTGTAGGTATACTGCGTACCGGCGCTCAGATCCTTGTCGGTATAGGTGGTATTGGTGGTGTAGGTTTCGGCAAACCACTGGCCCTTTTTCGCGTCATAGGAATAGACGCAATAGCCGCTGGCCTTGCTGACCTTGGACCATTTGAGTTTTACCTGGCTTTGGGTCACAGCCGCTACTTTGAGCGTTTTGATCTGGCCGACGGCCGTGGCCGCAAACGCAAGCTGCATACTGCAAACGCTGGCGAGCATCAGCAGCGCGAGCAGCACGCTCAGGCCTTTTTTGAGTGTTTGGTTCATAATATCTCCTCCATTTTTTTATTATATGAGTTGAACTCCGCCGACCGGGCGGATATTGAGTACATAGCAGGCGTCGTCGCCGAACAGCGCGCACATTGCTTTTTTGTATGCGTCGAGCATATCGAACGGCACGAACGCCTGAATCGTGCCGGCAAATCCGCCGCCGTGGACCCGCCACGCGCCGCGGCCGCGTAAAATCTCTTCGCTGATCAGCAGCGCGAGCGACAGCGGCTGGCTGGTCGGACGCTTGGACGTGAACACGTTTTGGTTATAGAGATAGGACGAATAGCCGCTTTCGATCACAAGCTGTTTGAACTGTTCGAAATCGCCGTTTTGCAACGCGTCGAACTCCTTGTCCACCCGCTCGTTTTCGCGGAAGAAATGCAGCGCACGCAGCACCGCGCGTTCCCCGAGCTGTTTGGCGATGGCGCCGGCGTTGTCAAGCACCTGCTGTTTGTCGACTTCCCGCAAAACCTGTTTGCCGAAATAGCCTGCAACCGCTTCCATCTCGCTGCGGATGGCGGCGTAGTCGTCGGTCAGATCGGAGTGGCTGCCCTTGGTGTCTACAATACACAGCGCGTGGCCGCACGACGCAAAATCAAACGCCACCTTGCCGACAACCGGCGATTGCGGGTCGGCAAAGTCGATCGACACGAACCCTCCCACGGAGCACGCCATCTGGTCGAGCAGACCGCAGGGCTTTTTGAAATGGACGTTTTCGGCATATTGCGCGATTTTGGCAATCTCGACCGGCGAAACTTTGCCGTCGTTGTAAAGCTCGTTGATCAGCGTGCCGATCAGCACCTCGAACGCCGCCGAAGACGACAACCCCGAACCGGACAGCACCTGCGAGGCTGTTGCCGCGTCGAAGCCGCCGATCTTGTAGCCGAGCTGGACAAACCGGTCGAGCATCCCGCGCACCAGCGCACGGCTGCGGCCGGCGTCAGCGTCGCGCACCGCCAGATCCGCCACAGACACCGCGTCCATCGGATAGCCCGCGGATTTGATGCGAACCACGCCCTCGTCGTTTTTCGCCGCCGCCGCAACAACGTCCAGACTGATCGACGCGGCCAGCACCTTGCCGTGGTTGTGGTCGGTGTGGTTGCCGCCGATCTCGCTGCGGCCGGGCGCGGAAAACAATCCGACGTCCTTTTTGCCTGCGGCGTCAAAGCGGGTATGGAACTCCTCAAGCACCTTGAGGAAGCGTTCATACTGCCCGGCGTACTGGGCCTTTGTATAGGCGCGCGCAAACGCGTCGTCCAGCGCACGGGAGGAAAGCAGCGTTTTGAGCTGCTGATAGGATGCCATAAAAGCTCATCTACCTTTCGTCCGTTTTTTTGATTGCTTCTTTATTTCAGTTGTCCGCGCCGGCAGCCGGCGCAGTCACACACTAGCCAAGACTGACCTCGCCCTTCGAAAGGCTGATCACGCCGTTAAACGCGAGCAGCACCAGCCCGGAGAGCAAAAACAGCAAAATGAACGGCAGCAAAAAGCTCGCGCTCATCGGATCATAGACACTGCGGCCGATGATCGTATAGGAAAACAGTTTGTAGGAAAAGCCCACCAGCGACACGATCAGGTATTTCCAGTATTCGATGTCGCTTGTGCCGTAAAGCTGGCTGACCGCGTTGATCGGGATGCACGGAAACAACCGCAAAAAAAACAGCACAACGGCGGAGCCGAGCTTGTTGCGCTCCACCAGATTTTCGGCTTTTTCGTTTTTGGCGAGCAGCTTTTCGGCGTTGCCGCCGCCGAAGCGTTTGCCCCAAAAATATTTGATGGTAAACAGCAGCGCCGCACCGCACGCGTTGATCGGGATCGCGTAATAGGCCGGAAACAGCATGCCGCACGCCACGCAGATGCACGAAAGCGGAAACCACGGGACAACGGCCTTGAGCACAAAGTTTGCCAATATGATCGCCACGGAATACCAGGTGGCGCCGTTTTGCTGGATCCATTGTTCAAACGAAGAGAGCGCATCGGTATATTTGTGATACCATTCGATCACGCGGTCCATCTGTGACAGACGCAGAAACACGATCAGAATCAGCGCCAGCAGAAAACAGACGAACGCGGCGAAATTGATAACGCTGCTTCGGCTTCTTTTCCTTTTCACCTGTCCGCCTCCCGCTCACAGACAATGATACATGTTATTATTTTACTATGAACCCATGCAATCGGTCAACGGTTTTCTTAAAAATTTCAAAATGTTTTCACAGAATTCTTTTCCACGCCAAAAGTTTGGCAAAATTGCAATTGTGTGCTATAATGGGAAAAACGAACGCTGAAAGGATGATCCGTATGAAACTTGTGATTCTCGACGGCTATGCCGAAAACCCGGGCGATCTGTCGTGGGACTTTTTGGGCGAGCTGGTGGACAGCTTTTGCGTCTATGACGTCACGCCGCCCGAACTGGTGCTCGAACGAAGCGCCGGCGCCGATATTCTCGTGTCCAACAAAACCGTTTTGTCCGCCGACACCATCCGCGCGCTGCCCGAGCTTAAATGTATCCTTTTGCTTTCCACGGGCTACAACGTGATCGACGGCAAAGCCGCCCGCGAACGGGGGATCCCCGTGTGCAACATTCCGGCCTATTCCACCAACGGCGTGGCGCAGCTTGTATTTGCGCTGCTGCTGGAGCTGACCACCGCCGTCGGGCTGCACAACGACAGCGTCAAAAACGGCGACTGGGTGCGCTCCAAACATTTCTGCTATTGGAAGCAGCCGCTCACGGAGCTTTTCGGCAAAACCTTCGGCATCATCGGCTTCGGACAAATCGGCAAAGCCGTGGCGCAGATTGCAAACGCGATGGGCATGCGGGTGCTCGCCGTGTCGCCGCATACGCGCAGCTATGACGGCTTCGGCAGCGTCGCGTTCGTCGATCTCGATACCCTGCTTCGCGAAAGCGACGTCGTGTCGCTCCACTGCCCGCTGACAAGCGACACCACTGCGCTGGTCAACGCGGACTTTCTCAAAAAGATGAAACCCACCGCCTATCTCATCAACACGTCTCGCGGTCCCGTGGTGGACGAAGAAGCGCTTGCCGCGGCGCTGCAAAGCGGCGCACTTGCCGGCGCGGGCGTGGACGTGCTCTCGTGCGAGCCGCCGAAGGCGGATAATCCGCTTTTGCAGTGCAAAACCTGCATCGTCACGCCGCACATCGCATGGGCGAGCTTTGAAGCGCGCAGCCGGTTGATGGAGATTTTCAAAGGCAATCTCGAAGCGTTTTTACAGGGCGCACCGCGCAATGTGGTGAACTGACAAAAGTCAAAAAA
>CACWJV010000072.1 GCA_902761265.1 Oscillospiraceae bacterium
TCAACCATAGGTTCCGGCGTATTTGGCAACTGCACTTTTCTGACAGATATTTGCTATGCAGGATCAGCGGATGATTGGGCAACTATTTCGATTGATATTTCGCCCTATTCCGGCAGCAGTCCGGTTGTGATCGACACCTGCAATATCCACTATAACGTCCCCACAGAAGCCTATAAAAACCTCCGCTTTGAAAACGAAAACGACATCTTAACCTTCACCGGCAGCGGCAAGATTCCGGGCAGCTGGCACTATTGGGACGTTGACAAAGACACAGTTACAACGGTAATCGTGGACGGCGATTACGCCTCCATCGACGCCGGCGCATTTGCGGATTATCCCGCGCTGACAACGGTTTTGCTTCGCACACCGTCCACAGCGATCGCCGACGGCGCGTTCGTGAACTGTCCGAATCTGCAGGCGGTGCTATGTTCCGGCGGCAGCAGCTTCGGTGCAGATGCATTTGACTTTGACGGTACACTGAAGGTATATGAAAACGCAGATGTCGTGTACAGCATGACTGCGTCACAGGGGAACCTCTCTGCCATCCCATACCGCGTCAGCGACGGTACGCTGCAATTACTCGCAGACGTCAGTTATGATTCGTATGAATTCTTTGATACCCTTGCCGCGTTCACGCTGCAGTATGATAATATCCAAAAGCTCTCCTTCCGCCGCTTTACGTTTGACAGCATTCCGATGTACTACTATCCCGAAGAAAACGGCGGCACGCGGCGTATTGAAGATGACACGCTGGTCAATGGCGAGATGTACCCGATGATCGACGTGGAGGGTGTAGCGACGCCAATCACATTCAACACGCTCGTCAACGGGCTGGCCGACAAAAGCATTTCGAGCTTTTACTTGATTTCCAGCGACGAAAACCATAAGCAAATCAAGGACACCCAGGTCACAGTCAGCGACGACACCGACGACAGCGGCTTTCTTGGGTTTGTCAGGAAGGCGATGCGCTGGGTGATCACGCTGCTCAACAAGCTGTTTAAGATTATTTCGAGACTTGGAAGATAAAGAAGAAAAGCGAGGGATTGCTATGAAAAGAACATCCAAACCGGTACTTCTGGTTATCTGCACACTGTTTCTGGCACTGCTGTTTGCTTTCACCGGCTCGGCTGCAGCCGGAACGCAAGGCGCCGGGCAACGTATCTGTAAATCGCATCCGGGTCCCCTGCTGACGCTGTCGGAGATTTCCAAAACCGCCGCGATCCGCAACCGCGGGCCTGTGCGCGCACCGTCTTTGCAGCCTGCCGTCAACGATCTGCCGCTGGCCATCATCGTGGTTGCATTCAGCGATATGCCATACAGTGAAACGTTTGACTGGTCAGACACGATTTTCCACGCTGACCGCTCGCTGGCAGAGTTTTATTCAGATATGTCGCTGGGACAGTTTACGTTTACCCCGGCGCGTGAAACTTCGGCCTTTGGCGGCGACAACCGAAACACCGTTGACAAAGCCAACGACGGGGTCATCCATGTAACGCTGGACCTGCCGCATGACGACTGGCGGCTGGAATTCCCGTACATGTCCAAAAAAGATATTGCAACCACCCGAACCTTGTCTGACGCGCTTTGCGCAGCCCTAGACAAAGCAGACGCATATCTGGACTTTTCGGCCTATGACACAGATCAAAACGGCACCATCACGACAGACGAGCTTGCCGTCGGGTTTGTATTTGCAGGGTATGAGGCGTCCTCCTCTGGCAGCTACAAACTGGGTAACAGCAAATATCTCTGGTCGCATGCCTGGTCGCTGCAGGAGATCAAGGATGATTATGCATTCCCCTTCGATCTGCCTGCACCGGACGACGTGACGGTGAGTTCGTACATTGCAATTTCCGAACAGGAGGAAGACGGCACACAAGAACCGTATGCGACGCTGGCGCACGAGCTGGGACATTACATCGGCCTGCCGGATCTGTATGACACTTCTTACAACACAACGGCGGAATGGGGCAAATATGACATCGGCTGCCTGAGCCTGATGTGTATGACCTGTTGGGCAGACACCGACACCGGTGAAACCCTTCCCACGCCGCTGGACGCCTGGAGCCGCGTGATTCTCGGCTGGGTGACGCCCACAGTTGCGGACGTGACCGGTGTATACACGCTGACAGCGCAGGACTATACCGACAACGCCGGATACAATGTGCTGCGGATCAACACGCAAAACCCGGGTGAATACTACCTGCTGGAAAACCGCGCAGCCGCCAAATGGGATGCGCCGATGACGCGGGAATACAGTACCGAAGCCGGCGGCCTTCTGCTCTGGCATATCGACGATAATGTTTACGACCAGTATAACAACGATAACCAGGTAAACGATTCCTTCCACCGCCCAGCTGTGATGCCGTTGTTCCCCGAAAAAACCACCAACAGCACATACACGTTTATCGGAAAGAACAGTACGGTGCAAACAAGCAGGCCGTTCTTTGACCGCACGATTTGGAGCAACTTCAACGCCGATCTCGGCCCAACGCTGGATCTGCCGCTTTACGGAACGGACAGCAACGCAAACAAACGAAACGCAAGAACACTTTCCGGTATACAGCTCGAATTCCTCTCGGATGCCGGCACGGAGATGCAGGTTTGGGTGAACCCCCAGTTGCATCAGCACACCGCAACGAAAGTTGTGCTGCAGGCGCCGACCTGCACGGAACCGGGCCTTGGCTATATTGCATGTGCGCAGTGCGAAAAACGGTTCACGGATGAAACCTGCGCCACGGAAACGAGCGATCCCATGGAGCTTCCGGCACTCGGTCACAGCTTTACGAAGTATCAATACAACAACGATGCATCTTGCGGTGTGGACGGCACCGAGACAGCAACCTGTGACCGCTGCGACGAAACTGACACCAGAACAGCCGCAGGTACTGCCCTGTCGCATAACTATACCGCAAAAGTGACGACAGAGCCGACCTGTACGAAGCCGGGCGTAAAGACATTTACCTGCACGCTTTGCGGCGACAACTACCCTGAAGTTCTCCCGGCGCTGGGTCATACCGCACCAAATGACGCGGGCAAGTGTTCTCGCTGCGGAACAACGATCGTACCGGAAGATCAGCTTTGCCCCTACTGCCACAAGCAGCACACCGACTCGTTCATTCAGCGCATCATTGCGTTTTTCCATCAGCTCTTTTATACTGTGGCACACTTATTTGGCAGGATGTAAGAAGCCATTGCTCTTAGTAGTCCGATGATATAAAGATGTCCTTTGATAGCAATCAAAGGACATCTTTTCTTTTTCAGTTATGTACTTCCGAATCGATTCTGACTTTCGAATATCCACCGTAGGTTTCCGGGCTTTTCCAAAAAAACTCTCAACGAATCCTCATCCGCTCGCCCAGTTTTAGGGCACCAAGTATAAAGAGTTCCTCGTTTGTCAATGTCATCAGTAACAGGCGCCCTCCCGCATACGCATGGTGCGCCGGATTTCCTTTGGAATCACCACACGGCCGAGGTCGTCGATGCGCCGCACAATACCTGTTGCTTTCACGTTATCTTCTCCTTTATCATTTTGGAGATAGTGTTTGCAAGAAAAAGAAAAATATGTATCAGAGTCTTCATCATATCCTATCAAGACCGGATATACAACAATCATAAAATCTACCCTCTTGGCACATGCATGACTTCCTATTTTGGAAATACCATAAAACGCTTTTCTCCTGCGGCCCCGCAGAACCCGGAGTCATGAAACACTTCGTATCCATCTATACTATATTTTAATTGATAAACGCCTTCTTTTTAAAAGGAGGCCCATCAGGCGGGGAAAAGCACCTATACAACTTATCACTTTTCATACTTGTTGTCCTTTACACCCTTCTCGTTCAGCCTTTTTACCAGTCGATCCAGCCATCCGCGCCAGAAGCGCTGAAATAGCTTTTTGTGACCGAAAAAGCGGACAAGCGCCGGACTGACAGCATAATACAATCGCACCGTCGTCCGCCCGAGCGCGTGCTGCTTCAGCGTTTCATCGCGGAAGCGACGCAAAGTCCGAACCTGCGGGCAGTCATACGAGCCGTAGACGCAGGTGGCGACGTAACAGCCTTCGCCGCCGCGCTCGTTCTCGACGGCACCCGGCTGGGGATGCTGCCCGTTCTGCGCCTGATACGGGAAAGAGACCGGATCGCTGGTTCCGGTTATATGGCGTTTGGGATCGCTGTTGTTGTACCCGCCAAGCAGAGAGGGTTCGCTTGTGCTCTCTTTCTTGCCGTTCGCATCCAGATGGTCAAACCCGCCCCAGAAATTCGGATTGGTTTCGCCGGTCTTTTTGCCGCTGTTGTCATACTCGTTGTAGCCGCCTGCCCAGTTGGGCGTTGAGTAGCCGACCTTTTTGTGGTCGTTGTTGTATTCGTCGAACCCGCCGAGCCAGTTCGGTTCGCTGGTGCCGATCTTTTTGCCGTTTTCATCGTAGTGATCGTAGCCGCCCCAAAAGTTCGGCAGGCTATAGCCCTTCTTCGACATCGCAGACCCTCCTTCGGATTCCGCCGGTTCGCGTGATTGCTGATTTACAAAACGTTTTTTCTCACAGGATTTCACAATCGCCGAGGATGTCCGGTCTGTGGCGCAGAGAATCCGCATCCGTCAGTGTGCGAATGACTTTGCAGGGATTGCCCGCGGCAAAGGAGTTTGCGGGGATCGACCGGGTCACTACGCTGCCGGCGCCGATCACGCAGTTGTCGCCGATTGTGACACCCGGACAGATGACAACGTTTGCCCCGAGCCAGCAGTCATTGCCGACAGACACCGGTTTGGCCCAGCAAAGGCGCAAGTCTCTGCCGTCCGGCACCCGAATGGCGCGGCGCTCCGCCGCGAGCATCGGATGCAGCGGCGTTACAATTGTCACATTCGGACCGAAGTTGCAATGCTCCCCGATCGTGACGGTGGTATCGTCCTGACAGGTGAAGTTGAAATTGATAAACGTTCCCCTGCCGATCTTTGTATGGATGCCGTAATGGAATGTGATCGGGCCTTGCAAAAACACGCCCTCCTGCAGTTCCCCGAGGATCTCGTGCAAAATCGCCTCGCGCGCCGCGGTCTGATCCTCATACAGCCGGTTATAGTCCAGATTCAGGTTATGTGTTTTCCGTTTGCGTTCTTTTCGCCAGGGCTCCGCCGGGCTGAAAAGCAGTCCGTTGCCGTTGTCAAGCATGGTAGATCCTCCTGTCGTGTTTTCTAATGGTCTGTTCGTTTCTGCATGTATCGGCGATGTTTTCTTTTCTGCTTACGGCTTCCACTGTGCTTTGACATATTTCCGCACCCAGTCCGGATCATCGTCCGTACTGTATGCGTCAATCCGGCAGCCTTGGCAAAGGTCGTCCGCCATTTCCAGAATGACGTCGTACAGCTCCAGATGATTCTTCCAGCGTTCGTCAATCGCGTCGAAGCCGAGCCACGCGCCGAGGATGTTGCCGGTGATCGCGCCGGTGGAATCGCTGTCGCCCCTGTGGTTGACAGCGGCAATGATACCTGCCGAAAAGTCGTTCTGATAGCGCAGCGCGCAGTAGATGGCAATCGCCAGCGCTTCGTCGCCGACCCAGCCTTCGCCGAGTCTGTGGATGTTATCAAGGTCGCTGTCCTGATTGTGAGAGAGCGTGATCGCGAAATCAATCAGGTCGGTCAGTTCTCCGATATACGGATCGTCCGCAAAGAGTGCGGCAACGGTGTCACGCGCCTGTTGCACGATTTCCAGTCGTGTCAATGCTTCGTTTGCATACACGCTTTGATGAATCATGTGCGTCAGCACCGCCGCCGGGAGATAGCCGAGCGAATGGCCGTGCGTGATTGCGGCCAGTTCGGCGCCCTCGCGGTCGATGGTTTTTATATCCACGAACGGAAAAGCTTTCAGCCCCATCGGTGCGACCCGCATCACGCCGCCGCAGCCTTTGCTTTGATTGAGCGGATGTGCGATATAGTCGGCGCCCTCGTCCCCACTGCGGGCGGCAAGCGCCGACAGGCAGGTGTTGCCCGGTGCGCGACGCGCATACAACTCCGGCACGTCGGACAGCCAGGAGATGCAGTGTGTGTTCTTTTTGTCTTTCTGTGCTTTTTCAAATGTCACATTTTGCGTGCGCAGCCAGTCTTTGTAGGCATGCAGCATATACATACTCGGCTGACCACCGATCCCGCGCAGAGCGGCACGGGTGTCGCCGAAGAGGATCCCGTTCGCCGTGAACAACGTCATCTGCGTGTCGTCGGAGATCTGCGCTTTTCCGCTGACGGGATCCGGTGCATAGGCGCGGATGCCGTCTTTGCCAAACCGCATGAAGATTTGGGATTCGCTGTCAAACTCAACCGCATAACCCAGCGCGTCGCCCGCAGCGCCGCCGATCAGACAGCCGCGGATTTTGTTGAGGTGTTGTTTGGATTCCGTCATATGATTCACGCAGATCACTCCTTTTCAAAAAAAGCAGGTCGTTCAACATTGATAGCAGAAGTATCCAGATATCTTTTGAAACCATCATGACTTTCCCAGTTCTTCCATATGCCCTTGTATCCCTGTAGGAAATACCAAACATCATCATCGCCGTCTTCAAGCGTATCAAACAGCAAAGGATTCTTTTCTTCCCACTCATAATAGTCGTTTTCAATATGCAGGACATCTTCCTTTACACCGCCTGACCAGTAAAACTTAGATACATAGATATGGTTTTCCTCACAAGCAAACCAAACCGTATCATGGGAAACTTCCAGCGCACGAAGGATGGCTCTGATCGGATATTCCCAGCGCGTATAAAACTTAATCTCATATAATCCATTGGACAGTTCATTCCATAAAAAGCTCCAATTATAAGCGATTGTCACACCATACTTCTCAGAATACTCGTCCAAAGATTTTGCATCAAACAATCGATTGAATGTAATATATGGCCGCGGTATTGATCTTCCATCGCCAAAAGGATTATAATCAATCAAGTATCTGTCCAGAATTTCTTTTCGGCATATCACTCTATTGACCACATAGTTAGCCATTGTATTTCACTGTCCCTTGTTGTATGTCAGAATCTTTTCCAAAACCAACTTCTCGCACCATTCCGGGCACTTTCTCTTGCCGCCTTCCCAATCTTCAATCGTGCGTTTCGGGATGCCCGGCCAATCGGTCGTGCCTGTTGCGTCAGACCGACTAGTTTTCCGGCTGCTTTGATTGTCTTAAAACCACTTTCTTAACAGTATTCAGTTATAATTATTTCTCCAGCAAGATCACCCAGTGGCACGCAATCCACCTTAAAATTTTCAACAAGGCTCCTTGCGTCAGGATAGATCTTTTTGGTTTCTTCCTGATTCCATTCTACGATGCTGATTCCTTCATCCGGCCAAACCAGAATCGTGTAACCCTTTCCGACGACAGTAAAAACAATACAATCCATTGCTTCCTCTATCAGTTGAATCAATTTGTCCCGCGTCATCACTGATTCCGGCTTAGTCTCCACCGTGCTTGGTGGCTCCGAACAGATGGGTGGCGATGCATCAAGCGATTGATTCTCAATCTCTTCGTCATCACAGATATCATTCCAATACGCTTCTGCTTCTTCCAATTCCTGTCTGCGAATCTCAGCATGCACTTGCACATACGACGGATTGCGCAAAACGCGGCGGATAACCTCTGAAGGAAAGAAATCACTGTCTTCAAACTCCCAGATATCAAACTGCAGCAGCGGAATACCGGCAAAAAGACATTTTTCCTTCTTTTTCCCGGTGCGTTCCATCGCTTCGTCATAGGAAAAAAGATCGTTACATTCCATTCGTTCGTCTCCTAAGTAATCAATCAGGAGAATGATTCTATTTTCCTCAAAAACAGCAAAATCAAACGTGCAGTTTATTGAATCGATGGTAAACTGCCGTTCGTAGTGATAACGGCGAGAAAGGCTGAACAGTGCATCTTCGATCTGCAAAAGATCAAACGATAATTGCGCTTCTTCCCAAGTTTCCCATGAATACAGATAAAGCTGTGAAACCGCATTGTGTATGTGTTTTTTTGTCGCACAGGTATTTTCGTAGATATACTGCAGAGACTGTCCAGCAAGAATGCGTTTGACAGCACCTGCCGTTGTTGAACCAATCAATTGACCACACCGTGAATCATTGTAATCCTTGCAAACTTCAATTCCCAGTCTTTCTGCAGCAAGAGAAAAGAAAACATGATAAGCAGGATGGGGATGCAGTCCGAAATCAACAAACAAATCCCCGATTTGACGCGGCAAAAGCGTTTCAATCAAATAAACAAAAATGTCACACAAAGTATCGGCATCTTCTGCTGTCAACGCGTCAATGCCGCATTGTTCCAACTCGTGCTGCAATTCTTCTCTTGTAACATGAAACTTCGCAAGCATCTGCAGCGTCAAATGAAAGGCGGCCGACCGATCCCGCCGCTGTATGAGAAATCGCAGATATGTGCGACAAACACTTCCAATCTCCATAAACGGCGTTTCATATAGCTTATCAGACAAGCCGTCACGTAACAAGTCGTACCGATGCGTTTGAACAGCAGGTACGTCCATAGGAAATCCCATTTCTTTCAGCGTACGCCTTGGATGATCTTCGTCTTGTGTTTTGCGACAAATAAAGGACACACCTGAAAATTCTCGCATTGGTCTCACTCCTTTTCGTGGGACTGCCATTCATTATTTTCATCATACCACGCCGCACCTGTGTTTGCAAGAGTTTTCTATATCCCATCCGATCAAAGTCCGCCAAATCGGATTTTGCGTTGGACGTTTGTTCGCTTTTGTGTCATCCTATTGAACGGCGGGCGCATTTGTGGTATATTGAGGGCAGAAACGGATGCAGTTCATTCGCATCACGTCGAAGAAACGAGGGATCTTATGGTTTGGTTTTTTCTCGCGCTTGGCATTTTGGCAATCATCTTTTCGCAATTCACGAAAAAAGCCAAGACGCAGGCAAAGGCGGATCAGCTTCAGCAGCAGAGTCTTGAAATTACAAACAAACTCAACAATGACGAGATCAACCGGAAGATGGCGTCCATGATCGAAGATGCAAAGCGGGCCGCGGCACGGTATCACGGCACCTTCACGCTGTCACCGGAGGTGGAGCAAAAGCTGCAAAACAAGATCGAAGAAGCGCTGGACGCTTACCGGCTGGAGAACCGGATGGCTGCGGCGATCTGCCTTGCCTATCACCGGCAAACGAGCAGCGAAGCGACAATGGCAGCCGAGCCGCCGGCAGACGAAGCTTCCGGGGGCTCTTTGCGCCGGGCGGCGCAGGCCGAACAACAGGAACGGGCAGAGCACTATCTCAAAAAGCTTTGGCAGTACGCCGAGAATGCCCATCAGCAAGCTGTGGGCGTGCTGAAACAAGAAGTGCTGAAACAGGGCCCGTCTTTGCAGCCCGGCGACACACTGCAGGCAAAGATTGAACTGCCGGTTGCAACCATCATCGACGGCAAGGCGCTTTCAGATCTCATGGCATTCATCGGCCGTCAGGTGGAGGGCTATGATCTGATCGAGCCGTCCGGCGGGTGCGGGTTGCTGAACTGGCGGCATCGGGAGCTGTTGGAGGTTTATATCGCCATGATCCGGGAAGCATGCGCGCCCGACGGCATCCGCGTCGCGTATGAAGCGCGGGTGCAGGACGGCTTTGACGCGGTGCCGGTCACCGTCACACTGCCGCACCGGCTGACGGAAAAGCCGCGGTCATTTTACTGGACGAACGTTGCGCTCTGCGTTTCCTGCGAGGTGTGACGGGGCAAAAGCGACTGCATAGAGCCATAGAAAAACGGCGGCACATTTCGGTGCTGCCGGTTTCGCGTTGGCGTCTTTATTTGATCCGGAACACACGGCACAACAGCATAACTGCAGCCGCGACCGTCTGGACTTTGTCTGTCTTTGTGCAATCCGGCAAAGCCCATTGACAATATGGACGGATTGGTTATAATAAAATCAGAATAACCCGTATCATCTTTGTATTTACAAGCTGAAAGGAGTTTATCATGCAGCGTATTCTTTCTTTGTTCCTCGCAGTCGTTTTTCTTCTCGGTGCTGCTTCGCTCAGCGGGCTGGCCGCTTCCGAAGGAAAAGTGTCTCAGGCGGAAGCCGTTTTGCCTTCTGTGTCGGCAGGCAGCGAAAAAGCGCTCCGGTTTAACAGCAACGGCAAATTCAAGATCATGATTTTCACCGATGCGCATACCGATGACAATCTGGCCGAAACCACAAGACTGCTGATGTGTGAAGCGCTGGACAAGTATCAGCCGGATTTTGTCGTCTTCCTTGGCGACAATACGACGGTCAGCGGGTATGACAGACAGGTCGCCGCCGTTGACGCGTTGACAAATCCGGTACGTGACCGCGGCGTGCCGTTCGGCATGGTGCACGGCAATCATGACAGCGAATACGGACTGAGCAGAGATGAAATCTGTGAAATCTGGGATTCCTTCGGAACTATGACCTATGATGCAGACCCGGCGCTGTATGGCTGCGGAAACTGCAATCTTCCCATTTACGCATCAAACGGCGACGGCATCGCATTCAACCTCTGGTTCATTGACAGCGGAAGCACCAACCCCGATATGGAACGGAAAACCTATGACTATGTCCATCCGGACCAGATTGAATGGTACAAAAGGACCGCGTTGGCGCTGAAGGAGCAAAACGGCGGCAAGGTGGTGCCTGCCATCGATTTCCAGCACATCATCATACCGGAAATCTATGACAACCTTTACACGGAACTCCCGCATTTGCCGGAAGCGCTTTCGGCAAAATGGGGCGGAAAAACCTATTTTACCGTGCCTGATATTCTGAGACTGAACGGCTATTGGCTGGAGCATCCCTGCCCGCCGGAGGTGTATGACGGCCAACTGGAGGCATGGAAGGAAATCGGCGATGTGATCGCTGAATTTAACGGTCACGACCACAAAAACTCCTTCCGCGTCACCATCGACGGCATAGATATCGTGAATGTTCCAGCCTGCGGAGAAAACGCATATCACAGTGACTATACGCAAGGAGTAGGCCTGATCACGCTTGATGAGAAACACCCCGGGGATTATGACTATGAGCCCGAGACGGATATCACAAAGAGAAGCGATCACTGCTATACTATTGACAGCTTCCCGAGCAGCACACTTATGTCATTCCCTCCCGAGTTC
>CACWJV010000073.1 GCA_902761265.1 Oscillospiraceae bacterium
TGCGCTTTTCACGGCCGCGCTCGTGGGTCGCGTCGATTTTTTCCTTGCTTTTGTTGATCGCGCTGGACACGGAGTCGCTTACAGTGTCCACGCTGATATTGAGATACAAAATCACGGCGAGGATCAGCAGCGCAAAGACGATGACAAAACCGGCCGCCTTGCCGCAGGTATGCAGCAGTCCGCCGCCGAACGCGGCGCCGAGGATACCGCCGGTCATGGCAAAGCCCTCATACGCGATAGAATAGCCGTCGCTCATCGCCTGCTTGAGCTGGTCCACATAGGAGCCGCTGTCCACGGAGAACGAAGCAAGGTGGATGATGGAGCTGAACACGATCGTCAAAAACGCACCGGCCAGCGACGTGAGCGTCAGCGACCGCTTGAGACTGTCGGTCGCCATACGCACGCCGATGATAAACATGCAAAGATTGAACACATAAAAGCCGGTACCGAAAAACGCAAAAAACACGCCGCGAATCTTTGCCCAGACGTTGTAGCCCGGGATAAACGCGATGCACAAAAACACCAGCGACAGCACCAAATAGATCAGCATCAAAAGCTTGCGGTGGCTTTCGTAATAGCTGACCTGCGGCTGCGTCTTCTTGCTGCCGGACGTTTTGGCACGCCCTTTGGCGGTGCTGTTCTTTTTCGGTGCGGCTTTCTTTTTGGAGGCCGCGGCTTTTTTCTTGTCTGCCATACTCTCCTCTTCTTTTAAAACACAAACGCGCTGACCGCGATAAACAGGCCGAACACGACCGCATACACGGCAAAGAACACAAAGTGTTTGCGCAAATTGAACTTACTGATCAGATGGATCATCAACAAACTGCCGAGCGCGGCGCCGACAAACGCGACCGCGATCATCACCGGATTGAGCACGATGCCGCCGATGATATAGCGCACGATGCGCGCAGCGTTGACTACAAACATGGACGGCGCGAGATATACGAGCATTTCACGCACAATCACCTTCGGCTCCACGTCGCTGAGCATCAGCCCCGTGCTGCCGAGCGCAACGTGGGACACGCCGGGCAAAAGATAGGCGAGCGTCTGATAGACCGCAAAGCGAAATACCGACAGCGGCTTCGACGAGCGCACGGGTTCGGCGTAGCGTTGGCGGGTATACCACACGGCGATCAGCAAAAACAGCCCGGAGCCGACACAACACGACGCGGTGACGAGCAGATAGTTGTTTTGCAGCAGGTTGGTGAAAATATCCATCGCCAGCCCGACGTCCTTGATCGGGATAAACATAAGAGCCGCCGGAATCAGGGAGATCAGGATATTCACCAAAATGCGCCGGTAGCTCTTTTTCGACGCGGGATCACCGCCCTTTTTGGTAAACACCGAATAGATCAGTGCTTTGCGGTAGATCCGGCGCAGATAGCCGAACACCACGACAGAAAACGCCACGGCGATGACGGCATAGTAAAAGCCGAGCAGCGCTTTGTCGTTCGTAAAGGACAGCACGGACGACAAATAGGCATAGTGGGCGCCGAAGGAAACAGGCAGCGCCGTAAAGATACCGCTGATCAGCGAGATAATCAGCATTTTGAGATAATAAAGCATAACGGTTTCCTTTCTTTGAAAAGGGCAATCAGACTTCTTCGGTCGGCGGCACGTCGGACACCGGCGGTACGGCTGTCGGCGCTTCGTCGGCTGGCGCAGCTTCGTCGGCTGTCGGTACTTCGTCGGCGCTGCCGGTTTCAAGCAGCCGTTTGAAGCTTTCGCCGTCGATCTTTTCGTGGACGATCAGATACTGCGCGAGCGTATGGAGCTGATCTTCGTGGCACGACAAAATCGCTTCGCAGCGGGCATAGCCGTCGTTGACGATGCGCTTGACCTCTTCGTCCACCTGCGCGGCCACCGTTTCGGAATAGGCGCGTGCAGAGGAATAGTCGCGGCCGAGGAACACCTCGTGGGACCCGGATTCAAGCGACAGCGGGCCGATCACGTCGCTCATACCGTAGCGTGTGACCATGTCCCGGGCAATCTGTGTGGCGCGCTGCAAATCGTTGGACGCGCCGGTGGAGATATCGCCGAGAATCAGCGCTTCGCTGACGCGGCCGCCCAGCAGCACCACGATATCGTCGAGCATGTGGGCTTTGGAGATATAGGACTTGTCCTCGGTCGGCAGCGACATCGTATAGCCGCCCGCCATACCGCGCGGGATAATCGACACCTGATGGACGGGATCCTGGCTTTCGAGATGATAGGTTGCAATCGCGTGGCCGGCCTCGTGATAGGCGGTGAGCTTCTTTTCGTCGTCGGAGATTTTGCGGCTGCGTTTTTCCGTACCAACAACAACCTTGATTGTCGCTTCTTCGATCTCCGCCATCGTGATGGCTTTTTTGCCGCGGCGCGCGGAAAGCAAAGCCGCTTCGTTGAGCAGGTTTTCGAGATCCGCACCCGTAAAGCCGGCGGTGGACGCCGCGATGACGGACAGCTTCACGTCCGGCGCCAGCGGCTTATCCTTGGCGTGGACTTTCAAAATCGCCTCTCTGCCCTTGATATCCGGGTAGCCGACGGTGACCTGACGGTCAAACCGACCGGGACGCAGCAGCGCCGGGTCAAGGATATCGGGGCGGTTGGTGGCGGCGATGACGATCACGCTTTCGTTGGCGTCAAAGCCGTCCATTTCCACCAGCATCTGGTTGAGCGTTTGCTCGCGTTCGTCGTGGCCGCCGCCCATGCCGGCGCCGCGGTGGCGGCCGACAGCGTCGATTTCATCGATGAACAAAATGGAGGGAGCCAGCTTTTTTGCCTGCGCAAAAAGATCGCGCACACGCGACGCGCCGACGCCGACATACATCTCCACAAAATCGGAGCCGGAAATCGACAAAAACGGCACATTCGCCTCGCCTGCCACAGCGCGGGCCAGCAGCGTTTTACCGGTACCCGGAGGGCCGACAAGCAAAACGCCTTTCGGAATGCGGGCGCCGAGGGCGCTGAACTTTTTGGGATCTTTGAGGAATTCCACAATCTCGGACAATTCCTCTTTTTCCTCGTCACAGCCGGCAACGTCTTCGAACGTCGCTTTTTTCTTGGTGTCCTTCGCGTCGGTCACACGCGCCTTGCCGAACGACATGGTGCGGTTGTTTTCCATCATGATGCCCTGTCCCATCTTGCGGTAGATATAGAACATGGCAAACACGAAGATACCGCCCATCAGCAGCATCGGCAGCATGGAAAACCAGAACGAGTTGTTGGAACCGGCCTTGTAGTCATATTTGATCTGGGCGTCCGGGTGCTCCTCGTTGTATTTGACCACGTCCTCATGGATATCCATGATAAAAAGATCAACGCTCGGCAGCGCGTATTTTTTGACGGCGTTGTCGCCCTTCACTTTATACAGCAGCGCGCCGGAGCTGAAATTGACGTTGTATTCCGTGATCTGGTTGTTGTGGAACAGGTTCATGATTTCCGCGTAGGTTGCTTTCTTTTCCGCGCGGCCGTTTGAGAACATGGCAATGCTGCCGATCAGCAGGATCGGGATGATCAGATACAGCAGATTGCCCCATTTGCGTTTGTCTTGCATCAGTGGGACTCCTCCTCGTTTTGTGTCTGGGTATTGTAAACCTCCGGCTTGAGTATGCCGATAAAGGGTAAGTTCCGATATTTTTGGTCGTAGTCCAGCCCGTAGCCGACCACAAATTCGTTGCGCACCTGCGCGCCGATATAGGTCGGACGGATCGTAACCGACGGATCGCGGCGCTCGGGTTTGTCGAGCAACGTGCAGATTTTGACGGAGGCGGCGCCTTTTTTGCTGAAGAGATCCGACAGCTTTTGCAGCGTGCGTCCGGTGTCGAGTATATCTTCTACAATCAGGATATCATAGCCGTGCACGTCCTTGACACTCAGTTCGTCCGTCACGCTGACCGTACCGCTGCTTTCGGTGCCGGCGTGGTAGCTTGACGCAGTGATAAAGTCGATCTTGCAGGGAATGGTGATATTGCGCATGAGATCCGCCATAAAGATCACCGCGCCTTTGAGCACGCTGACGATCAGCAGATTGCGGTCTTTGTAATCGTGGCTGATCTGATGGCCGAGGCGGTTGGCGATCTTTGCAAGATCCTCCTGACTGAAAAAGACTTCCTGAATGTCCTGTAACATGCTCATGCATGGTCCTCCTTTTTTTGCAGTACGAGCCGGTGTGTTGTGCTGTTGGTTGCCGCAAACGGCTGTGACGCGCCGACGCCTTCAAGATAGGCAATCTCGCCGTCGACGCAAAGGATCGCGCGGGATGCGCGCATTTGCGGCGTTAGGTTTTGTTCGTTGTCCAGTTTTTTGAGTGTTTTTGTACCCTGACGATCCGGATAGCGAAACCGGTCGCCGGGCTGTCGGGTGCGCAGGGTCAGCACCCCGCGCAGTTTGTCGCCGTCGAGCTGCCGCCGGGGCGGCACGGGATCGTCCGGCTGCGGCGGACAAAGATAATAGTCGCCGTGCGGCGTATGGAACACGCCGTCGATCGCTGTCACACAATAGGGTACGGGCAGCGCCGCCGGGGTTTCGAACGAAACAGCGCCGTTTTGCACGGTAAAATACAGATTGTCCCCAACCGTCACGCGGCCGCGGCCGGCAAGAACAGCACGGCAGCAAAGCGCAATATGGGTTTCCTCGGGCATTTTTTGCATATTTCGTTCGAGCAGCAGCATCACGCACTGATCGAGCAGCGCCGGGGGCAGCGTTTGCAGCGCGGACGCTGCATAGCCGTTTTCGGTTTTCGCGCGTGCGAGCGCCTGTTGCGCTTCGGCGGCGAGAAAGTCCTGCTGCCCGGCTGCGGTTTTCAAAAACCGCGCCCAGCTTTGTTCAAACGACGGGTTGATCTGCCGGAATACAGGCATCACATGATGGCGCAGAAGATTGCGCGTATAATCGTCGGTGTCGTTGCTTTCGTCGGAAACAAACGGCAGACCCAGCGATTGGATATATGCCTCGACGTCGCTTCTGGTGCAGTCGATCAGCGGCCGGATCACATTGCCGCGCACCGGCGGGATGCCGGCGGCGCCTTTGGGCGATGTGCCGCGCACAAGATGAAACAGCGACGTTTCAATCCGGTCGGTCAGCGTATGGGCCACAGCGATCCGGTCGCAGCCGGTTGCAAAAAACGCGTCGTAACGCACCTGCCGGCCGGCTTCCTCGCGTCCGATGCCCCGCGCGCGGCTGATTGCCGCCACGTCGGCGCGCACAACTGTGCACGGCACACCGTAATCGCGGCAGCGCTGCTGTACAAACAGCGCGTCGCGGTCGGCGTTTTCGCCCCGCAACAGATGGTTAACGTGCACGACCTGCAGACGAAAGCTGTATTGCGGCTGCAGCCGCACCAAAAGATCGAGCAGGCACATCGAGTCCATACCGCCCGAAACGCCCGCGCAAACGCTTGTTGCACCTCGCAGCATCGCATAGCGGTCGATTGTTTGCTGCACCTTACATATCATTGCGCATCGTCTCCAGATTGGAGAACAGCGTGTAATCGCCGTTCCACGCGACCCTGACCGTGTTGGTCGGGCCGTGGCGGTTTTTGGAAATGATGAATTCCGCCTCGTTGATGGCGGGCTTGTCCTCTTCGGGGATTTCGCCCTCATCGTCGGTATAGTATTCCTTGCGGTAAAGCATAATCACGATGTCGGCATCCTGCTCGATGGAGCCGGATTCACGCAGGTCGGAGAGCTGCGGCTTGTGCGATTTGCCGCGCCCTTCGGTGGAACGCGCCAACTGCGCGAGCACGACGACCGGGATGTTGAGATCCTTGGCCATCAGCTTGAGGTTTCGCGTGATCTCGGAAACCTCCTGCACACGGTTTTCGATCCGCTGGCCGCTTTTCATGAGCTGCAGATAGTCCACAAACACCGCGTCGACGTCGCGAAGGCGCCGGATGCGCGATTTCATTTCGGGCACCGTCATGTTGGACGTGTCGTCAAAATACAGTTCGCAGTTCGACAGCAGCGACGTGGCTGTGGCAAGCCTTGCCCATTCGTCCGACGTAATATTGCCGGTGCGCATCTTGGTGCTTTCCACGCGTGCTTCTGTGGACAGCACGCGCTGGGCGAGCTGCTCCTTGGTCATTTCCAGGGAAAAGAAGACGACCTTCTTTTTGCCCAGCATCGCCGTGTTGCGCGCCATATTCAGCGCAAGGCTCGTTTTACCCATAGCGGGACGCGCGCCGATGATAACAAGATCGGATTTGTTGAGACCTGTGATGCTGCGGTCAAGATCGGTAAAGCCGGTCGTGTAGCCCTTGTACTGGTCGCTGTCGGCGGACGAGAGCTTTTGCAGCTTGTCGTAGACCTCGTTGATGATGATATCGCCGATCCTGGTCGGGCCTTTACTGACCTTGCCCTGACGAATATCGTATATCTTTTGTTCCGCGGAGTCGAGCAGCAAATCGGCTTCGTTGTCGGAGCCGGACGCGTCTTCGATGATCTCTTTGGAAACGTTGATCAGCGTGCGTATGTAATATTTTTCCTTGACGATTTTGCAGTAGCTTTCCACGTTTTGGGTGGAGGGCACCGATTGGGCGAGCTGATAGAGATAGTTTTTGCCGCCCGCATCGTCATAGACGTTTTCGCTTTTGAGCCGTTCGAGCACCACAAGCGGATCGACTTTGCCGCCGAGGGCGTCGATCTCCTGCATGATATTGAAAATCGCCTTGTGCTGCGGCAGGTAGAAGTGATCTGCTTTGAGCAAAATCAGCACCTGCGTGATACAGTCCGGCTCGGTCAAAATCGAACCGAGTACCGCCTGCTCGGCTTCCAGACTGTAGGGCAACTGGACATCGTCGAGCGAGACGATCGTCTGATTGTTCGGCATATTATTCACCAACCATTACATAAAGCTTTGCGCTGATGCCGGTATAGAGCTTCACTTCAAATTCATAGGTGCCGAATTGCTTGATCTCTTCGACATTGATCTTGCGCTTGTCCACGTTGACGCCAAAGGTGCTTTTGAGCGTTTCGGCAATCTCCTTGGCGGTCACGGAACCGAACAGCTTGCCGTTTTGACCGGCCTTAGCGGCGATGCGGATCGTTTTGCCCGCAATCTCATCGGCGGCCTTTTGCGCCGCCGCCGTTTCGGTTTTGATCCGGTAGCGTTCGGCGTCCTCTTTGTTTTTCAGTTCGCTCATCGCCTGGGCATTCGCTTCGGCGGCAAGACCCTTCGGGAACAAAAAGTTTCTGGCATAGCCGTCGGACGTATTCACGAGCTGTCCCTTTTTGCCGAGTCCCTTGACATCCTGCTTCAAAATCACTTTCATAATATGACCCCCTTGTTAAAGATCCAGGATCTGATCGATCGCTTGTTTGAGTTTTTGCATCGCTTCGTCAAATTTGACGCCGCCGAGCTGGCACGCCGCCATGGTTTGGTGGCCGCCGCCGCCGAGCGCTTCCATAATGAGCTGGACGTTCACTTCGCCATAGGAGCGTGCGGAGATATGGTAGCTGTCGCCGAGACGAAACAGCACGAACGACGCTTTGACGTTTTCGATATTCAGCATCTCGTCCGCCGCCTGCGACGTAATCAGCCGTTCGTTGGCGCATTCCTGCGTCAGCGTGGAGATCGCGCATACTTTGCGGTAGCGCACGGCGGAGTCGATGATCTTATTTCTTGAACGGAAAACATCCATATCCGTGGAAAACAGCTTTTTGCACTCCACGGTATTGGCGCCGCGCGAACGCAGATAGGCCGCCGCCTCAAAGGTACGCACGCCGGTACGCAGCACGAAATGGCGCGTGTCAAGGGTGATGCCGGCAAACAGCGCCAGCGACGACACCGGGTCGAGGATCGGCTTTTTGTCCATATACTGCGCCAGCTCCGTCACCATTTCGCTGGCGGACGACGCGTTGGGAATGTGGTAGAACACCACGGTGTTTTCAATAAACTGTACCGATTTGCGATGGTGGTCGATCACGATCACCCGGCCCGCTTTATCCACCAGCGGCGGACATTCCGTGAAGTCCTGCTTGTGGGTATCGGTGACGAACAACAGCGTTTTTTCGCTGACTTCGAGCAGCGCCTTTTCCGGGGAAACGAAGGCGTCTTCGCGGCCGCTCTCGCGGAAGATGTCGCACAGCGGCTTGGAAAGCGTTGTGGATTCGTCAACAACGATTTGCGCCGGTTTGCCGTAAAAGCGTGCGATCTGATACAGCCCGATGGCCGAACCGATGGCGTCGAAGTCGGAGAAGCGGTGACCCATAATCAGCACCTGCTCGCTCTCCTGGACGATTGCGGCGATTGTTTTTGCGCCGCCGCGGCTTTGCGCCATATCGAGCGACTGGCGCGCGGCGTTGTTGGAATCGTGGAAACTGTCTTCGCGGCCCACGCCGATGGAAAGCGTCAAATCGGTTTGCTTGCCGTCATAGGTGAATTCGCGCACCTGATCGAGAATACGGAATTTGTCGTTCACCATATGCTGCAGCGCTTTTTCCTCCACGATGATCAGCATGCGGTCGGACGAGATTTTGCGGCACAGCGCGCCGTAACCCGACGCCCAGTCGTCGATCATTTGCTCGATCATGGAATAAATAGCGGCGCATTCGCTCTCTTTAAACGTTTGCAACAGCTCGTCCGCGTTGTCGAGCACTGTGAGCATCACGCTCGGGCGCGAATCGTAGTAGGCGCGTTCCGTCAGCCGCAGCGCGGTCTCGTCAAAGAAATACAGCAGATACAGCGTCTCTTCGTCCTTCGGCACTTCGCTCGAATACACCGCGAAATACTGTTCGCCGCATTTGATTTTGAAGCCGCGGCCGACAAAGAGTTTGTCGAGGCTGTCGCGGCGCAAAAGCTGCTGGAGCTTGCACGAAACGGTCTTTTTGTCGATATGGAACGCGGATTCAAACGCGCTGTTGAGCCAAAGGATCGTGCCGTCTTTGTCGGTCACGCAGCACGCCACACTCAGCGCGGAAAAGGCTTTGCCTTTTTCATAGTCCAGCTCATCCGCCACGGTATGGATTTGATACAGCAGCTTTTGCTGCACCACGCGCCGGTATACCATTTGCAGCAGGAAAAGCGCGACGAATACACCCGCTTGCACAAGAGCGAGCACGCGGTGATAGCGGAACATCAGCCCGGCAAGGATCAGCCCTGCCAGCAAAAACAGCAACGACATATCCGCGCGTTTCCAAAGCTTTTTCATCAGTCAATCTCCAAAAAAACAGGTAATATCATCGGGCTGCGCCGCGTGCGCTCATACAGCAGCCGGGACACGTCGTCGCGGATACGGTTTTTGATCGCGCTGTATTCACGGATGTTGCGGTCGTAGCATTTGAGAATCGTTTTGGTTGCGACCTTTTTCACTTCTTCGATCAGATCCTCGTTTTCGCGCACATAAACGAAACCGCGCGAAACGACGTCCGGGCCGCTGGTGAGATAGCCGGTGGTACGGTCGATGCCGGCAGCAATGATGATGATGCCGTCCTCGGCCAGATGTTTGCGGTCGCGGATAACAACCGAACCGACGTCGCCCACGCCGCTGCCGTCTACAAAGATCTGGCCGGCAGGCACGCTGCCGTTCTTTTTGATTTTATCGGGCAGCAGCTCAACCTGCACGCCGTTGTCCACAAGCATGATATGATCGTCCGCCATGCCGACGGCTTTTGCAAGGCCCGCGTGTTTTTGCAAATGCTTTTGTTCGCCGTGCACGGGGATAAAGAACTGCGGGTGGATCAGCGAGAGCATAAGTTTCAGCTCTTCCTGACAGGCGTGGCCGGACACATGGACGTCGTACATCTTTTCATACACGACCTCCGCGCCGAGCTTCATCAGTTCGTTGACCACGCGGCCGACGGTCTTTTCGTTGCCCGGGATCGGCGTTGCGGAAATGATAACGTAATCGTTCGGTGTAATCATCACCTTGCGATGGTCGCTCAGCGCCATGCGCGTCAGCGCGCTCATCGGCTCGCCCTGGCTGCCCGTTGTAATCAATACGAGATCCTTCGCGCTGTAGCGGTGGATCAGATCGAGCGGAATCAGCACCTCGTCGGGCACCTTCAGATAGCCGAGCTCGCGGCCGACCGATACCACGTTTTCGAGGCTGCGGCCGGACAGCGCCACTTTGCGCCCTTCCTTTTGCGCCACGTCGATGATCTGCTGTACGCGGTGGATATTGGAGGCAAACGTCGCAATGATGATGCGGCGTTCACCGGCATTTTTAAAGAGCCGCTCAAACGATTCGCCCACCTTGCGTTCGCTTTCGGTAAAGCCCGGGCGTTCCGCGTTGGTGGAATCGGCGAGCATGCACAGCACGCCTTCGTTTCCGAGTTGGCCGAAACGGGCAAGGTCGATCATGCCGCCGTCGATGGGCGTGGCGTCGATTTTGAAGTCGCCCGTGTGGACGACAGTGCCGCCGCCGCATTTGATGGCGAAGCCAACCGCGTCGGGAATCGAGTGGTTGACGTGGATAAATTCCACGTCGAAGCCGCCCAGCGTTACATGTTCGCCCGGCGAAATCTCATAAAGCTTGGCCGACGAGAGCAAATGATGCTCCTCGAGCTTGCCTTTGATCAGACCGATCGTCAGCCGCGTTGCATAGACCGGCACATTGAGTTCGCGCAGCAGATAGGCCAGCGAACCGATGTGGTCCTCGTGGCCGTGGGTAATCACGACGCCGCGCAGTTTGTCGGCGTTTTCCTTGACATAGGTGAAATCCGGAATGACCAGATCGATGCCGAGCATGTCTTCGTCGGGAAACGCAAGCCCGCTGTCAACGATGATCATATCGTTTTCGTATTCGAATACGGTCATGTTCTTGCCGACTTCGTTGATGCCGCCGAGGAACGAAATGCGGATCGGCTGCGCCTTGGGCGCTTTGCGCTGTTTGTTTCGTTTTTTGCCCTGCTGCCGGTTGCCCCGGTAATCAAACGGGCGGTTTTGCGGCGATTGTTGTTTTTTGCCGCGCATATAGCGGTTTTGCTTGTTGCCCTGGGCGGCGTTGGGTTTCGGCTGCTGTTTATGGTTTTGTCTGCCCATCGAGGCAAGACCTTTGTCGAGTTTGGTTTTATTGCTTTTTTCGCTCATAAATATTCGTTCAACACTCCTTTACCATACTGAAATCTCTATGTACGAAAAATATTCCAATATAAATAGTCATTATATAATACTATGTTTTTAAAAAGAAGTCAAGAAATCTTGGCAAAATCCGGTCGATTGGCGAAAAAAAGCCTTACGAAAAAAATTATTGCCGCTTTTCCCTTGCATCAAACAACCGGGTATGGTAAAATCGTGGGCGGTGATTATATGAAAGACGTAACGATTTATACCGACGGCGCGTGTTCGGGCAACCCGGGCGCCGGCGGCTGGGGCACGATCCTCAGCTATAACGGCCGGGAAAA
Organism: Oscillospiraceae bacterium; assembly: GCA_902761265.1. Classification (GTDB taxonomy): domain Bacteria; phylum Bacillota; class Clostridia; order Oscillospirales; family Acutalibacteraceae; genus UBA6857. The sequence continues at coordinate 11,322 of CACWJV010000073.1, forward strand.
AGAGCTTTGCGGCGCCGAAAAGCAAACGACCAACAACCGGATGGAGCTGACCGCCGTCATCGAAGGGCTGCGGGCGCTCAAAGAGCCTTGCTGCGTGCTGATCGTCACCGATTCGCAGTACGTCGTCAACGGCATTGAAAAGGGCTGGGCGAAAAGCTGGAAAGCGAATGGTTGGCGCAAAAAGGACAAAAAGCCGGCGCTCAATCCCGATCTGTGGGACGCGCTGCTGAATCTTCTCGACAAGCACGAGGTGCGGTTTCAATGGATCCGCGGCCACGTCGGCCATCCGCAAAACGAGCGCTGCGACGCGCTGGCAGTTGCAGGCTGGACGAAGATCAAAGAAGAAGAATAAGACGGCAAGATGGCAAGAAAGCAAGAAAGCAGACGCGGGTGCGTCTGCTTCTTTTTATATCAAAACGCCGTTGCAATGGTCGATTTCGTGCTGGATAATCTGCGCCGGAAAGCCGGAAAACGCCCGGGTATGCCAAACGAAACGGGTGTCCTGAAACCTTACGGTGATTTCTCGATAGCGTGCGGTCGTGCGCTGTCCGGGCAGCGAGAGGCACCCCTCCGTCGTTTGATAGACGCCTTTTTTCGCGAGAAGGACGGGGTTGAGCATCAGCAGCACTTCGCCGCCGCACGCGATCGCGATGATACGTTTGTTGACGCCGATCATATTCGCCGCCATGCCGACGCAGTGCGCCCGGTTGGCGTTCAGCGTATCGCGCAGATCCTGCGCAGCCGGCAAATCGGCAAACGTCGCCGGCGCCGACGGCACGCCGAGGCGGATCGGGTCGCGGACAACCGGGCGGATCATTGCGATTCCCCTCCCTCGTTCAAAATCGCCCGGCAGCCTTTTTCGATATCGCGAAACGCGGTTTCGAAATCGCCGGTGTACCACGGGTCGGCCACGTTGCCCGGCCGGTCGGTGAGATCGAGCAGTTTCAAAATCTTGCCGTCCGGGTCGCCGCCGAAGATCCGCCGCAAATTGCGCACGTTGCTGTCGTCCATGCAAAGGATGCGGTCAAAGCGCACATAGTCGTCTTTCGTAACCTGCCGCGCACGTTTGTCGCTGCAGTCGATCCCGTGGCGGCGCAACAGCTCTCTTGCCGGCGGATAGACCGGCGCGCCCACGCCGCGAAATACGTTTTCGTCGCTGGTCGCGGCGGATTCGATCAAAAAGTCGCCGTCTCTCCCCGCGTCACGCGCCATCGCGCGCAACAGATATTCCGCCATCGGGCTGCGGCAGATGTTGCCCAGACATACAAACAAAACTCGCTGCATACGCATTCTCCTTTCGCTCTTTCAGTATACCACAGGTTTTGTTTTCGCGCAAGAAAAACCCGCTGCCGAAGCAGCGGGCTTTGTTGTTTTACGGGATCACTGCAACGATCCGCTTATCTCCAGCTCGTAATCTGGCAGATCAGGTGATAGAAGAAGTGGAACGCGGTCAGGAACCAGCCGGCAACCGGAATATGGCGATACTGCTCATAGACGGAGCAAAGGTTGCAGCGGAAGGAGCCGTCCTGCGTCTGGCCGCAGCCGGTGCAAACACCGTTCTGATAGTTGTGCACGTGCGCATCGGTCGTCGCGCCGCAGGTGTCGCACTTGCCGTCGCCGTTGACGTCGGTGTGCTGATGGTTTTCGGTCGGGTTGCCGCAGACGTCACAGATTGTGTCGCCGTTTGCGTCAGTGTGCGCAAGCTGCGGGATAACTGCAGTCTCGGTATGCGACGCGTCACGCGTGCAGGTGCGGGTTTGTCTGCCCGGATGGGCACAGGTCGCTGCCGTAACCACAACCCAGTCGCCCCAGGCGTGGCCAAGTTCAGGAGATGTATCTGTCTTCTTTGTGAAGTGCATGCCGCAAAGCGTGCAGTCGATCTCTGCCCAGGAGGATTCGGTGCAGGTCGCTTCGTGTTCGATCCACGCGCCGGTGTGCGCTTCCTGCTTGTATTCGGCATAGACGTCCATATTTTCGGTCACGTTGGTGATATCCGCCGGAATACCGGAATCCTCGGAATCTTTGACCCAACGGTTGAACACAAAGTGTCCGCCTTCCATACCTTCCACGCCGTACAGACGGGTGAGATCCGGGCCCTTTGCGCCCTTGCCGCTGACAACGGTTCTGGTCAGTGTGGCGCCCAGCCAGTGGAAGACCACGGTATACTTGACGGCAGCGCCGTCTTTGACGTCATCGGTGTAGTTGCCGTTGCTGTCCTTTTCAAAGATCTTGTCAAGAATTGCGCGGATCGCCGCCACTTCATCGTCGATGATCTGCTGCTGGTCTGCGGTCAGGTCGCGTCTGAGCGGATGTTCAAGTTTGTCCTGTGCTTCCGCTTTCAGTTCCGCTGTGACCTTGTCATTGGTGGGAACCGTTTCAAGCTTTGCAAAAACTGCGTCATATTCGGCGTAGTATGCTGGTTCGGCAGAGGCTTCCGTAAACACCGCCGTATAGGTCGTGTCGCCGGTCACTGCGGCAATTGAGGGTTCCCATCCGGTGAAGCGGAAGCCTTCCTTGGTCGGGTCTTCGTGGGTCGGGGTATCGTCGACTTTATAAGGTTCAGTCGTTTCCACGCCATCAATGCTCCACGTGATGGTGTAGACTCTGTTCTGTTCGGCTTTATCAACCAACGTCTGCAGAGCTTCCAGCTTTTCGTCCAGTTTGTCGAGCTTCGTCGGATCGTCCTTGATCGCGTTGATTTCGTCAAGCAGGTCGTTGAGATCGTCAATGTAATCGTCGTCATAGTCCTTACCGGAATCCGGATTGGTTTCGTCGGCGATGATCTGCTGTGCGTTTTCGATCGTCTCGTTATCCGTCAGGTCCTTCACAAACAGCGCGGTGATGGTGTCGTCCGCCTGCGGGAAGGTGTAGAGCCCGGTTTCGGCGTTATAGTTGGCGTTCTCGCTGAAGCCCTTCAGCGTGTAGCCCGCAAGCGTCGGATCAAGGCGTGCGGTTGTACCGGCTTTATGCGTGAATTCCATGTAGTCCGTATTCACGTTGTTATAGATCTTCAGCGTGTAGGTCTTATACGCCGTGTCCGGATCGACCGTGATGGTGTTGTTTTCGTCAACGTCGATCTTGTCGTTCGCTTTCAGCGTGTCAAGAATCGCCTGAATCGCGTTGTCGAGCGTTGTCTGTTCGTCGGTGATGTAATTCTGCGGAATCGCTTCAAGCGAGGTTTTGGCCGTTTCGAGCGCGGTCTTCACGTCGTCCGTCAAGTCTTCGTTCAGCAGATTGCTGATCTGCTCCAGCACGCTGTCATAGGTCGCATAGTCGGCGCGGTCAACCTCCTCGGTCTTGACCGGGTGGTCTGCGTTATTGGCGCAGGTCCAGGTCTTGACGCCCTTGCTCCAAGTGCCGGTCGCTTCGTCAAACACCGGACGGGTGATGGTCGGTTCGCCGGTGTAGGTGTGTTCGACAACAAGGCCGGCAACCGCGGCGTCAAGCGCGGACAGCGCGTTATTATAGGCGGCAAGGTTCTCGCTTGTAGCGGGTTGGTCCTTGAAGGCGCGGACAGCCGCAACAGCGTTTGTATACGCGGTGTAGCTCGCTTCGGTGTAGCAGATGCCGGAAACGCCTGCGGTCGCCGCTGTGATGGCAGCTTCCACATCGTCACCGTTCAGGCTCAGCTCTTCAAAGAACGCATACAGCGTGGCGTCGCCGGTCACGGTATAGGGATCCGCAGCCTTTGTGCCGTCGGCGTGGCTCTCGTCGGTGTACCAGCCTTCAAAGTGGAAGCCGTCCTTCGTGGTTTCGGGAAGCGCGATCTCGTCGCCCTTCAACGCGCCGGTGATGTCTGTCACCGGGGAGCCGTCGGTCACAAAGGTGATGGTATAGGTGTTGAGCAGACCGTCCTTCACACTGCCGTCGTCGTTATAGATGCTGCCGACGATCATACCGAGTTGCTGCGCCATCATGTCCACATAGGGCTGCTCGTCGAATTCGCCGCCGTGGGTAGTTGTGTAATCCTGCGGGAAGGCGTCGTCAGACGCAAGCGCCCGGTTCACATACGCCAGAATCTCGGAGAACGGAACGTCCTGGGAACCGCCGTAGGGAGATTCAACCGTGATCGTCTCGTCCGGATTGATGTCGAGATCCTTGATCGCCACGAATTTGTCATACACTTCGTCAAATGCGCTGTAGTCCGCGCGGTCGACGTTTTCGATCACCTTGTCGTGCGAGGCGTCATAGGTTTGGGTATCCCAGTCGAAGGTGTTTTCGCAGCCGATATGCAGCTCGCCCTTCGACCAGGTGTCGGTCGCTTCGTCATAGACCGGACGGATTGTGGTCGCCGGATTGACTCTGTTGTATTCGTGCGCAGTCGGATCGGCCGGCGCGGTTACGATTTCGTTGCTGTACTGGTCGTCCCAGTTTTCAAATACCGCTTTGAACACAACCGTTGCGGGGTTGGCACAGGTGGCGTCGGTCGTATCATATTCGCTGACTGCGCCCGGCTCTTCCTTCACGTTGCCACAGAGGGAGCATGTTTGCTTCGCAGTGCAGGTGACGTTGTTCAGATCTGCTGTGTTCCAAACGAATTCCACAGAAGTGGTAGGATAGAAGTGTGGGCCGTAATCGCCGTTGACCTTCTTTGTCTGATTTTCAAAGTAGGAATTGGCTCCGCTGCCGGAAAGGCTCGCAAGATATGAGGTATAAGAGCGGTCTTGACAGTTCTCGCCGGTGTGTGTAGTGGTAGGTTGTGTGAAGGATGCTTCCGCACGCAGTTCTTCGCCGCAGGCGGTGCAGGTCATGGTGGCAATACAGGCGGTATAGCCGTCCGCGTAGTTGCCGACCCATTGATAGGAGGGTTCGCACTCATGGCGTTTGACACTGCCGACCGCCGTGATGATTGCTTCGGTGGTGTCGTTGCCGATATGGTTCGCCAGCGCGGTGCCGATCCGTTCGGCCCATTCGTATTCCTTATGGGTCACCTGGTCGTCCTTCACGATCACGGGCGCCGGAATATCGTCCGCGGTAAAGACCGTATCATACGGCAGGATTTCTTCTTTTGCAACGGTTTCGTCGTTGCCATAGACCCACTTGACCGGATACAGTCTGCTGTGGGCTTCGGTCTCATAGGTTGCAACATAGGTTGCGTCGGCAGTCACGTTGGCTGCCACCTCCGGCGTCCAGCCGGTGAAGGTATAGTCGAGCTCTTTGGTTCTGTTTGTGCTCACCGGGGTTTCGGGAACCGCAACAGCTGCGTTGTATTCATATTCCGCGGTGGCGATGACAGTGTAGTTATCATCATTGAGGAACTTGACGGTGTATTTCGCGACCTCGTCAGTCAGCGTATAGATTGCCGTGATGGTTGTGTCCTCGGTCACTGCGATGCTCTGACCGGCTGTTTTTCCGTTGTCCCAATGATCGAAGCGCCAGACCTTGTCTTCAATCCGGACGTCGGCGGGATCATCAATCGGCATCACCGGCGACCAGCCGGCTTCCACCGTTGTGGAGCTGATGACCGCACCCCACTGATCCACCCAGGTGACGGTGTAGCGGTTCTTTTCGGTGGTGACGTCGTCGGTCGCAATCGTTGTTGCGCTTGTCACGGTGTAGGTCGTTTCGGTATAGGCGGCGTCGTTGACCTTCACGGTCAGAACGCCGTGCTGGGTGTAGTGGGCATCCACAGCCGCTTCAATGGTGAGGACGGTGCCGTAGGGCACTTCGTCGCCGCTGGCAAGAACCGCGTCACCGTTCTTGACGGTCAGCGTGGTGTTCGCGCCGGCGGTGATGGTGACGGGATAGGTCACGTCCTGATCTTCCACGAACACGGCGGTGTATTTCTTCATCGCGTCGGTGTCAAGATCGGCGCGGGTGGAGGACGC
>CACWJV010000074.1 GCA_902761265.1 Oscillospiraceae bacterium
CGGAACGCGAGGAGCCCGTGGAAAACTACGCCGAAAAGCTGACCGTGCTGCAGTACGCATTGGAGCAATATACCAACTGGGACGACAAGGATGTGCCGCCCTGCGTGATCGAAGCCTTTGTGGAAAAGATCGTGGTGCATCCCGATTCCTTTGACTGGTATCTGCGTTTTGACGGCGACCCGAACGACCCGCTGCGCTGTAAACTCAAGGGAAAACGCAAGACAACAACGACCGTTTCGGTCACAGGAGGGGTACATTACCCCTCAATACATAAAGCAGTCACAGGCTGCGATTAGCGACAACGCATAACATCGAAACAAAAAATGCTCCGTCGGAGAAATCCGGCGGAGTTTTTGCGCGTGAGAATATTTCACATACATGTTGCTTAACAACCGAAAAACGATGGTTTATGGGTGGGTAAACAAATTACATCATTTAAAGACTGTCATCCAAATCCTTCATAAGGCTCTTTGCCATGTCCTTTATTGTTAAGTATTTCTTAGATTGACTGTGCTTTATCCTAGTATAAGCACCTAGGCTTTTGGGAACCACGTTAGGCAGGTTCTGTTGAAGCCAATAGTATTCGGCCGCTCTTTTGATATACATTACAAGACCTTCTTGATTCCAACCAGCACTTTCCTGATTCCTTTTATTAATCAAGTTTTGATACTCTTCTTTTTCTCGTATGGTTCTGTCATCGATAAACGGTCTATTGCTATGATGGATGGCATCATATTTTTGAGTATGCGGCACCCCTTTTTTATCATAAATGTTTTTTGAGATAGATGTTCCGTCGAGCAGCATGATCGGAAAAAATGAGTGACGACAGCCCGCATGAAAACCGCCATAGTGAAAAACTTGATTTGGAATAGCGGGAAATCGTTTGTCTTTGCCTGAAATAGAATACACTCGTCCTTGATACTTAGCGCATTCTTCACACGTACAACCTAGATATGGGACCTCAAGTAAATCAGTTTGTATTGTTTTTGCATTTTGAAGTGCTCTCTTTAGAGAGAGCTTTTGATAATAATCGGGATCCGACATATATGGCAATCTTTTTTCAAGCTCTTTTTCAAGATATTGCACATGTTTATTCTCATTAAGACCTTTAAGTTGAACTATCAATCTATCAAAATCTCTTTTCTGACCCCATCCTGATCTTATCATCATGGAGATTGTTTTATATACAAGAGGAATTGCTAACTCAGCGCAATAAGTTCTTTTTGCCCTCATATTCAGAATATAGGATAAATCTTTTGTTATGTATGGAAATGTACCAGAGGAGTTTTTATAATTTGGAACGCTTAATTGAGTTAGATCTCTTGGGTTGAATAAATCGTATTTAACATCATCAGATACAATAAACCTAGCGTTATAGGCAACTTGTCTATCTTCATCTAACGATAAGGTTACATCTGTTCTAGGGGAAACAGCAAACAACACCCCGTTTTTGAAATAAGCTGTATTGATATTGTTCCTTTCTTCTTCAGTTTCTTTGTGTGTGCCGACCGAATAAAAAGGCGGAAAGGGTATTTTCACTTTTTTATCAATCTCAGGAAGAGACAGAATATTGTTAACACCATCAGAGATAAGGTCATCTGATACAGGGTTATTTCGAAACCTTAGAAAGTCAAATATTCCCACAAGATCATCTCCTTTCCCTTCAAAAAGAGGATAGCATATACCATATAGGTTTGTAAAGATTGTTTGACGTTTTTGTGGCATTTTTCTTGAGGATTTTGCAGTGTTTTATTTGAAAGGTTGGTACTGCGTTTCATCCAGATTGAAAGAGTTGCACATACATGTTAGTGCTTTTCCAAAGAAAAAACAGAAAACAATCGCACATTTGCCTCCTTTGCGGTTTCATGCCACACTCTGTGTAAACGCAAACAAAACAAACCCGCATTACCAAATAAACTCCGTCGGTTTCCCGGCGGAGTTTTTGTCTGCCCTTGTTTGTGTGCTCATTCTCCGCCGCCGGTCAGGCGATCCCGGCCGCGGCGCTGCTTTGAATCGCATCCATCCGGGCATAGCTTTTGCCCAGGGCAACCAGCTCGCTGTGGGTGCCGGTTTCCGTGATCTGCCCGTCTTCGATTACCAGAATCTGATCTGCGTTACGGATGGTAGACAACCGGTGCGCGATGGCAACGATTGTGCGCGTGCCGGCAAGATTGGCGATTGCCGCCTGGATTTGCTGCTCCGTTTCCACATCCACAGAGGCCGTGGCCTCGTCAAGGATAATGACGGGCGAGCGCCGCAAAATCGCCCGCGCAATGGCCACGCGCTGCTTTTGCCCGCCTGAGAGGCGCAGCCCGCGTTCGCCCACCTGTGTGTCATACCCGTTCGGCATGGCAAGGATGTCCTCGTGAATATTGGCGGCAACGGCGGCCGCCCGGATTTCTTCTATGGTCGCTTCCGGCACGGCGTAACCGATGTTTTCGGCAACCGTACCGTTGAATAAAAACGTATCCTGCAATACCGGGGAGATGCTGCGGCGCAGACTTTCCAGCGTGACGTTGGCAATGTTATGGCCGTCGATCAAAACGCTGCCTGCGGTCGGTTCATAAAACCGGGATATGAGCTGTACCAGCGTGGTTTTGCCAACGCCCGTGGGACCCACAAGCGCCAGCATTTTGCCCGGTGCGCAGTGGAACGAAACGTCTTTGAGCACCTCGCCGCTGCCGTAGGAAAAACTGACGTGGTCAAAGCGGATGTCTCCGTCTACATGCCGAAGCTCCACAGCGTCCTTTTTGTCACAGATTTCACACGGCGCGTCCAGCACGGTCAGCACACGCTCGGCGCCCGCCAGCGCGTGCTGCATATTTTCCAAAAGATTGGCAAGACCTGTGATCGGCCCGTAAAACAGACTCAGATACAGCAGAAAGGCCACAATATCCGCAACGGACAACCCGCCCCGATAGGCCATGAAGCCGCCGAAACCGACGACCAGCACGGAGCCGAGCGAGGAGATAAATTCCACAGACGGATGAAAGATCGCGCTGTATTTCAGCGCTTTCAGCATGGCGCGGACGTGTTCAAAGTTTCGTGCGTTGACCTGTTCGGTCTCATACGCTTCCCGTCCGAACGACTGGATCTCATGCACACCGGAAAGATTATCCTGCAGCTTTGCGTTCAGCTCGCCCATTTTCTCCTGGGAAATGCGAAAGAACGGGCGGACTTTTTTGGAAAAGATCACGCCGGACGCCATAATCAGCGGGATCGGCGCGCAGGTGATCAGCGCCAGCTTCCGGTTGACGGTCAGCAGCATGATCAGCACACCCAGCACGGTGACCAGATTGGTGATGGTCTCCGGAATCATATGGGCATACAGCAATTCAAACTCGCGGGTGTCGTTGGTCACGCGGCTCATCAGGTCGCCGGTTTGCTTGTCATGAAAATAGCCCAGATGCATCCGTTCCAGTTTGTCATAGACCTTGGTACGCAGATCGCCCACCAAATACCAGGCGGCCTTGTGCGCCAGATAGTTGCTCAAAAACCGGAACAAAACCCGCAGCAGATACAACGCCACCAGCGTTGCGGTCAACATCACGATCCGGCGCAGACCCGCGTCATCCACACCCTGTTCCACAACGCCCGTCATGGACGAGAGCACCTTTGGCGCCGTCAGATTTACCGCAGTCAGGTCAAAAGTTGAAAGGATGGCGATCACATACAGCACCTTGTATCGGATCGCCTCGCGGCTCAGCCGCAGCAGCATTTTCATAGAATCATCCTTTCGATCTGTCTGTGGGTGTCAGCACAGGTCTTTCCATGCGCACTGCAGTTGTTCGATAATCGGCAAATGCTGCGGACACGCCTCTTCGCAGCGTTTGCAGCCCACGCATTGATCTGCGCCGTTCCCGTTTTCTTTGATCCGTTTGAGTCCCCAGTCGTTTGCCGGGTCGGTGCAGTACAAAGAAACGTTGTTCCAGACGGAGAAAATGCCCGGAATGTTGACGCCGTTCGGGCAGGGCATACAGTATTTGCAGCCGGTGCAGCCGATCTTTGTGCGGTCAAGATAGGCCCTGCGCACATCTTCCATCAGTTTCAGCTCGGCGTCGTCCATCACGCCCGCTTCCACCGTGTCGAAAATGCGCAGGTTTTCTTCGATTTGTTCCGGTTCGTTGCAGCCGGACAGCACGACGGCGACCTCCGGGTGATTGCACAACCATCGGAACGCCCACTCCACAGGGGTGCGGTGCACGGGAAAGGCGTCGTAAAGCGCCTGCACGTTTTCCGGCGCGCTGGAGAGCCGGCCGCCCAGCAGCCCTTCCATGATCACGACGGGGATCCCTTTTTCTCCGGCCAGTTGCAGCCCCTTGCGGCCCGCCTGATGATCGATGTCCATGAAATTATACTGGATCTGGACCATGTCCCAGTCATAATCGTTCAGAATGTATGCGAAGTCCTCATACGGTCCGTGGAAAGAGAAGCACTTGAAACGGATCTTTCCTTCCCGTTTCATATCGTCAAAGAATGCCGGCGCACCGATGGCTTTGAAAGCTTCCCACTCGTTTTTGTCGAGACCGTGCATCAGGTAGAAATCAATATGATCGGTCTGCAGCTTTTTCAGCTCCTCCTCCAGCAGCGCCTCCATGCTCGCGCGGTCCTTGACGTACCCCAGCGGCATCTTGGTGGCAATCGTCACCTTGTCCCGGTAGCCATCCTGCAGCGCCTTGCCCACGACGATCTCGGAGGTTTTGTCCAGATAGACATAAGCGGTGTCGAGATACGTCACGCCGCCGTCGATGGCCTGACGGATCAGGGAGATCGCCTTTTGTTCGTCAATGATGGTGTCGCCGAACGCCTTGCCGTTGAAGCGCATGCAGCCCAGACCGAAGGCGGAGGTTTGCACTCCAAGCTTTCCCATGGTACGGTATTTCATAGCTCGTCTCCTTTTTGCATGGATACAATATGGTTGTATCGAAGGGCTTGTCTGTATTATAACGGATGATCGAAAAAGAGTCCATAGGATTCGAGTTTATCTAAAATTTTTTAACGATTCCCGGCTTCCGGCCGATTCGAAAAAAACAGCCGCTACCTGTTCGGGCCGCGGCTGTATGCGTTATCATTTATTGGCTTTCGGACGATTTCCACAGCGCCGGCATTTCTGTCATCCTCAGTCTTGCGCAGCCGTAGGGACAAAGCTCGATTTCCTGCGCTTCGTTTATCGGCACGCGGGATTTCGGCGTTTTTCTTGCAATGCTTCTATATGGGACTTTGAGGCCCCACGCGATCTGCTGCATATTTGCTTTGATCGTGACCGGCGGGTGTTCCTGCGAAAACGGAACCTCTCCGGGTCCGTTGCAGGTGATTTCAAACCGGTCGGCGGCAAAGGCGTAGTTCCAGGGCGTTTTCGGGAGAAGCTGATAATCACAATAGGGGAACTTGCGTTCCACGCCACGTCTCGTATATTCGCGCATCTGCTTTTCATAAGCAACCGGCACAGAGAAAAGCAGCGACCCCATTTGCAGCGCATACAGGTCGTTGGGGCGTTTCTTGAGATACGGCGCCGTTTCAAATACCACGTCGATTTCGGTTTTGCCGCTGCCGATTGCAAACGAAAGATCTTTGGCGTCGGCGGGTTCGCCGTTGACACGCAGATTTGTTGCGAAAGCGGGCACGCGGATTTGAAACACAAACTCCTTTTTGGCGTCGATGGAATAGTGCATTTGATTGCGGAACGGATAGTCCGTTTCGAGCCGGATGGTGACGTCTTTGTCGGTCAGTACCGACGGCAGCATCACGGCGTTCAGGATGGTGTCGTCCTTGTTAAGAAAAGCGGAAAGTGCAAACTTCGGCCAGCCCTGATTGAAATTTGCTGTGCAGCAGCCGAAATTCGGCTCCAGACCGAAGGTGTGCGCATAGGGGCCGTTCGTGCTCCACGGCGCCATCAGCATCGTTTTTTGACAGGCAACCTGATTGACCTGCTGCACATACTGATGCGTCCACATATCCTCGCTGAGCGTTGCGGGCAGGGCGTTGAAGCCGAGCACTTCCAGACGTTCGGCCCATTTGTTTTCGCCGGTGTGGGCAAACATTTCTTCATAGCTATACATCTGCTCCACAACCGCGCAGCATTCCGTGCCTCTGGTCGGGTCCAGACCGGACAGCACCTCGTCGCCCGTAAAGCCTTCAAACGCGGTGCCGTTATAGCGGTCGAGGATCTCACGGAGGGTTTCCGCCTGATCGGTATAGGCTTCGCCCAGCAGATCGTGCGACACCGCTTCGCTTTTCAGCATCATGGCGAGATTGACGATATGCGTATTGCGCCGCCACACATGGCGCGGGGTTTTCCATTTTTCCACCGCGCTCGTGTAATCATAGCCCTGCGTTTTCAGAATTCTTGCGAGGTCTTTGATCCAGTCCTCCCGATAGGTTTCATATAAGAAATTGAGCGAAATAAAGGTTTCAAACCAGCGGAATTTTGCCCAGCCGAATAGTTTGATCTCGCCGCTTTTCAGCAGGTCGTAATAGTTTTTCAGCACCCGGTAGAGTACGTCGGGGATCCGCGCGTCGCCGGAGCAGTCGTAGTACACCTTCAGCGTTTTGCAGATCAACTGAACGGCCCAGGTATCATATCTCGCCCGCTTTTCCTTTTTACACGGGCAGATCCACCCGTCCGCTTCCTGCGCGGCAACGATCGCATCCATATATTTTTTGGCGTCGGCAATCAGATCTTCCCGTTCCAAAAGATAGGCGAGCGGAATAAAACCGTCCAGCCAATAGGGGACGCGTTCCCAGCCTTCCCGGCTGCCGCCGATCCACGCACTGTCGCGGATATCGGGCCAGATCTTGTGCAGATTGCCGCTCAACCCTTCCGCCTGAATGGTAAGCTGCCGCCGGAGCCAGCCTGCGGGTTTGAGCTCCTTCGATGTGTAAAAATTCCACCTGTTCATAGTATCACCCTTTTTTCTTTACCGTTTGACAAGATTGCTTTTCTGAAGAGATCGGTTTATGACGCCTTATCCGGGCTCTCCACAGCTTCCGGCGCCTGCGGCTGATCTGCTGCGTCCACGCCTTTTTTGACAAGGAAGAACAGCGGAATCAACGCCAGCATGCACACGGCGCCCGCCCACAGGAACATATCCTTTGCCGGCACAATGACTTCGGCGCCCACGTCGTTGAGCATGGTGCGCGCAGCGTTCTGACACGCCTTGTCGCCGATCACGGGGCCGATCACCATCGGCAGCATCACGGCAAAGATCATGCGGATGCCTTGAAACAGACCGGCTTTGCCTTCGGGGATCAAGTCTTTGACCGTCGCGCTGAACAGGATATTGACCAGCGCGTTGCCCAGCACCACAGGCACGATGCTGATCAAAATGACGTAAATGCTGGTGCTTGTGGAAAGCAGAAAGAACCCGGCGGCAAGCACCACCACACCGGTGACAAGGCAGAAGCCCCGTTTCCTGGTTGAAAGCTTCAACAGCATGACGATACAGGTCAGGGTGACGATTGCGACGATCACCGCGGTAATGATTACCGGCGGCGTCAGAATGCCGTTGAAGCCGCCGTTGTCGGGCAGGATGACATACTGCACATAGGTCAGAAGATACGGATAGAACACCTGAAACGCAATGATTGCAAAGCAGAAGGACAAAAGCGAAAGATACAGCTTGGCGTTCTCTTTGATTACAGAGGGGCGAAAGCCGTAGACAAGGTCCGAAAGATAGTTGCCGGAGGTTTGGATCTTTGCCGTTTTCGGCGGGTCTTTGATCAGAAAAAGCCCGACCACACCGCACACGGACACCAGAATACCGAGACCGATAAAGAAAACCTTGTAGGTGATTTTACCTGCCTGCGCAAAGCTGCCGACGCCGGTGACCGCAAACGAAGACACGGTGCCGACGACCGACAACACGGTTTCTACCAGCGGCCGCTGCCGGGGGACGGTCACGTCTGTCACCCATGCCTGAAACGCAGCGTCGTTGCTGGTGGAGCCCATAAAGGTCATCACGATATCCATCAGGATCACGAACCAGACGGTGGTGCCGAGAATGGTCGCTTCATCGGAGAGATGAAAAAGAGTTGCGATGTTCTCTTTGGTAATGAAGCCGAAAACCGCCGTCACAGCGCCCCAAAAGAGATAGCCGACGGAAATAAACAGCTTGCGGTTTTTCAACTTGTCGCTGAGCGCGCCCATGAGAAAGGTTGTTACAACCGCCGCAATCGCGGACAGCGCGACCATGCGGGCGACCGCCGTTGTGGCTTCCATGGAACCCAAAATTGCCGCCCGGGAGACGTCTGCATAGATGTCGTTGGTGATAAAGGTATTGAAATACATGTTTTCGGTATTCCACGCGATACCGCCCATGAAGCAGAACAGGAAAAGGATAAACCAGTTCTTTTTGCTCAATCGCTCTGTCATTACGTCTGTGCATCTCCTTACTACAGCGTTTTTCTCTGCGCCGGTCAGTCCGGCAGTACCTGATAGGTCACATCTTCAAACTGCATGGTGACGTCTTCGCGCGGGAAATCTTCCATAGCGTATCGGTCGGAATAGTAGTTGTATTTGTCAATCGAAAAGGTGCTGTCGGGCTTGCAGTTGATGATGGTGCAGCCGCGCTGGGAGCCGAGCTTGTCGATGCCGTCATAGGCGAAGTAGTCGATGCTGTAGCCGTAGCTGAAGGTGATGCCCTTGTAGGTGAAAGTGGTGTTGTTCACATGGTCGTGACCGTTGAACATCGCCTTGGTGGAACCCAGTGCGCACATGGTTTCAAACAGATCGTCTTCTCCGTACCCGCAGCAGACCTGTCTGCCGAGTTCCCCGATCAGACCCTCGGTGTATTGGAAATCAGCCGTGTCCCGATAGCCGTTGTTTTTAAATTCGGTCCACGCATCATCCATCTCCACCAGCGGGATATGGAAAAACGCCAGGGATTTCACCGTTTCCGCGTTTGGGTCAATGCGCCGGTTTTCTTCATTCATGCGGTTGATCTCG
>CACWJV010000075.1 GCA_902761265.1 Oscillospiraceae bacterium
CCGGTACGATGCAGCAGCAAAGCACGGCAAGCGCGAGCAGGATAGCGAGTACACGTTTTTTCATAGCGGTTCCTGTCCTTTCTGTTCAGATACGGCGAAGCACATCTTCGACCTCATTTGATGTTATGCTACCATGCAGTTGTGAATATGCTGTGAACGCAAAGGGAAACGGGTGTGTTTTTTCTATTTTGAATTCTGTCAGGAATCAGGGACCAGGGAGCAGCGACAAGCGACAAGGGACCAGGGATCAGTGCCCCTCTGCCCTCGGCCCTCGGCCCTTGGCCCTGAAAAAGCACCCCGCAGGGTGCTTTTTTCTATCCGATCTGCTTCGACACCGTACCGTCGGAACACACGCGCAGCGACGCGCCCGCGCCGGAGCCGCTTTGCTTATACACGTGATCGCGCGGCGGATTGTACATATTCACATTGCCGCGGTTGCCGTGGGCGTTGATCTGCCATTTGATGAATACCGGGAAGATCAGCGGCATGATGAACGCGCCGCCGCCGGCATTCCAGACGCGGATGGCAAAGTCGGCACAGTTGGAGCCGATGGGCAGCCAAAGGTTGGTGCTGGTCACGGCAGAGCTGACCCTGTTCAGTTCGCTTTCGTTGAGATCGGTGCTGATCGAACGGGTGCCGCTGGTCGGAAAGCGTGCGGCGCAATAGGCTTCCACGTTGTAATAGGTGCCGTTGCCGTCGGCGCGGGTCAGGCCGAAGTTGCCCAGCGACACGCCCTGCCCTGCCGGCAGATCATAGGCGCCCACACGCAGCGTCCGGTCGGACAGGTTTTCGATATAGACCCACACATGGCCGAGCGACGGCGCGCCGGACCAGCGGTGGCAAAGATACATGCGCGCAACGGTGTCGCCGCCGGCGGCAAACACGGGCACGGCGCAGCAAAGCAGCAATGTGAAGACGAGCAACAAAGAGAAGACGCGTTTTTTCATGTTGGAATCTTCCTTTCGTTTTGGATGGAAAAAGCGAAGGCGCTTCGTCCTTCGCTTCCTATGCTAACATGTGTTTGTGAATAAAATATGAATAAATTGTTTTCCTCTGTTTATTTTTGTTTGCACTTCCGACTAGTCCCTAGTCCCTGATCGCTAGTCCCTGATCCCTGCGCGCAGCGCCCTCACTGCTTTTGGTTGCGCACTTCGGGACGGCCGCAGCACTTTTTATACTTTTTGCCGCTGCCGCACGGACACGGATCGTTGGGGCCAATCTTGTCGCTCTTCGATTTGCGCACGGTCTTGTTCTGTTCGCTGCCGTCGCCGGCGCCGGTGGCGCCTGTGACTTTGGCCACCTGTTCGCGCTTGACCTCTTCGTCGGTCTTAAACGGCGCGGACAAAACGATGCGCACCGTGTCCTCGCGGATGGAGGCGATCATGGCGTCAAACATGTCGGCGGTCTCCTCGCGGAAAGCGATGATCGGGTCGCGCTGCCCGTAGGCAACCAGACCGATGCCGCGCTTGAGTTCGTCCACGGCGTCGATATGATCCATCCATTTGAGGTCGACGCAGCGAAGCAGCATGGCGCGTTCAATCTCACGCATCGTGTCGGCGCCAAACTCGGCTTCGCGCGCGTCGTGCAGCGCGTGGGCGCGATTTTGCAGCGTTTCGAGGATCTCATCCGCGTCGGGAATATTGTCGGTAAAGTCGCTCTCGCGCGTCAGCCAGCCGTTATACTTTTCTCTGAGCGACGCGAGATGCCATTCCTCCTTCGGCACGCCGGCCGGGCAGAAGAACGCCACGGAATCCTCGAGCGTTTCGTCGATCATCTTTTCGATCACAGGCTTCATGTTTTCGCCCTTGAGCACCTGGTCGCGCTGGGAATAGATCACGTTTCTCTGGCGGTTCATCACGTCGTCATAGGCGAGCACGTGGCGGCGGGTGGCAAAGTTGTTGCCCTCAACCTTCTTTTGCGCCGCTTCCACCTGCCGGGTGATGAGACCCACCTCGATCGGCATATCGTTGTCCACAGGCAGCGAGTTCATGATGGCGCTCATCCGGTCGCCGCCGAACAGACGCAAAAGATCGTCCTGCATCGACAGGAAGAACCGGCTTTCACCCGGGTCGCCCTGACGGCCGGAGCGGCCGCGCAACTGGTTGTCGATCCGGCGCGATTCGTGGCGCTCGGTGCCGATGATAAACAGACCGCCGGCTTCGCGCACACGGTCGGCCTCGTCCTTGATCTCTTCCTTATACTTCGCCTCGAGCTCTTTAAACGTCTTGCGCGCTTCGAGGATCTCTTCGTCGTCGGTGTCGCCGAAGCCGTCGGCCTCGGCAATGACCGCTTCGGGGATCTCCATGCGGCGCATCTCGCTCTTGGCCAGATATTCGGCGTTACCGCCGAGCATGATATCGGTACCGCGGCCCGCCATGTTGGTGGCGATGGTAACGGCGCCGTACTTGCCGGCTTGGGCAATGATTTCGGCTTCCTTGTCGTGGTGCTTCGCGTTAAGCACATTGTGCTTGATCCCGCGGCGTTTGAGCGCGGCGGAAAGCTTTTCACTCTTGTCAATCGACACCGTACCCACCAGCACCGGCTGCCCCTTTTCGTGGCAGGCGAGAATCTGGTCGATGATCGCGTTGAACTTGAACTGCTCGGTCTGATAGATCACATCGTCGTTGTCGATCCGGATGACCGGCTTGTTGGTCGGAATCTCCACCGCGTCGAGCGAATAGATTTCGCGGAATTCATTGACCTCGGTCATCGCCGTACCGGTCATGCCGGACAGCTTGTCATAAAGACGGAAGTAGTTCTGGAATGTGATGGTGGCGAGCGTCTTGTTTTCGCGGGCGATCTTGACGCCCTCCTTGGCTTCGAGCGCCTGATGGAGTCCCTCGTTGTAGCGGCGGCCGATCATGATACGGCCGGTGAATTCGTCGACGATCAGCACCTCGCCGTCCTTCACCACATAGTCGATGTCGCGCTTCATCACGCCGTGCGCCTTGATGGCGATGTTCAGATGGTGCGACAGCGTCAGGTTGTCGGGATCGGACAAATTTTCCACATTGAAATACTGCTCGGCTTTTTGAATACCGCTTTTGGTGAGCGTGGCGTTTCGCGCCTTTTCGTCCACAATATAGTCCGCGCCCTCCTGCTCCGCGATGTCCTCGAGGTTCATCTTGGAATCGGTCTCTTTGATGCGCAGACCCTTCAGGCGTTTGACAAACTCGTTGGCGATCCGGTACAGATCGCTCGACTGGCTGCCCATGCCGGAGATGATGAGCGGCGTGCGGGCCTCGTCGATCAAAATGGAGTCGACCTCGTCCACGATGGCGTAGTTGTGGCCGCGCTGCACCTTTTCGCTCATATACTGCACCATATTGTCGCGCAGATAGTCGAAGCCCATCTCGTTGTTGGTGCCGTAGGTGATGTCGGCGGCATACGCCTTGCGGCGCTCGTCGTTGTCCATCCCGTTGACGATCAGACCGACCGAAAGGCCGAGATAGCGGTACACCTTGCCCATCCATTCGCTGTCGCGGCGGGCGAGGTAGTCGTTGACTGTGACGATATGGACGCCCTTGCCGGTCAGCGCGTTGAGATAGGCCGGCAGCGTTGCCACCAGCGTTTTGCCTTCGCCGGTCTTCATTTCGGCGATGCGGCCCTGATGCAGCACGATGCCGCCCTCAATCTGCACCGGGAAGTGGCGCATGCCCAGCACGCGCGACGCGGCTTCGCGGCAGACGGCAAACGCTTCTGGCAGCAGATCGTCGAGCGTTTCGCCGTTTGCGAGCCGTTCTTTGAATTCGACGGTCTTGTGCTTGAGTTCAGCGTCGGACAGCGCTTTATATGCTTCTTCATAGCCAAGCGTCTTTTCCACCTGCGGCTTCAGACGCTTGATCTCTTTGCTGGAATAGTCTCCGAAGATTTTTTTAAAGAGTCCCAAAAGTATCACCTCGTAAAAGTCTAATCATGTTATTATAGCACAGCTTTTCAGATTTTACAATATGTAGCTGAGAGGAAGTTTAAATCAGGGGGCTAGGGACTAGGGACCAGGGGCTAGGGACCAGGGACAAGGGGCTAGTAGTTGGCGATTCGTAAGCAGTTGACAAAGTAAATTGCGCTATGGTATAATAAAAGCAGCACAGTCGGGAGGTTTTTCCCGCAAAAAAAGGCAAAGCAAGCGCAGCGGATCCACATGGGTGTGCCGCGCTTTTTTTGAAAAAATCAAAAGGAGAATCTAGTATGAAAGCAACGAGAAAAGCACTTGCCGGTTTCCTGGCGGTTTTGCTGCTGATGAGCACGCTGGCGTTCGCCGCTGTTCCGGCAAGCGCAGCGGACAATTGGGAAACACTCAAGAGCGGGCTGGACAACTTCAAAGTGAAGGAAACCGGCACAAACTATAACAAAAAGACGCTCAAAGTCGGCGCCGCCGTCACGTTTGACACGCCGCTGTATACGCTGACGGTGAAGATCGCCGCCATCAAAGGCGCCGATTGCACGGTGCAGACGACGATGAAGCAAAAGATCGGCGACGACATGTTCTATGTCAGCTATCTGGCTGTCAGCAACCGCGACCGCGAGGAAGGCGATTTTGTCAGCGCAACAAACGGCGTCAGCAACAACACGGTCGATCTGAGCAAGATCGGCGACGGCGTATGCTACTTTCGCTTCACCGTGCGCTCCAACATCGGCTACGAGTTCAACAATCAGTCCGACTACAGCCGGTATCGGGATCGGATCAACGAATTTGAAAAGCAGCACGCCTTCTATTTCCAGAACGTGCCCAACATTGAGCTGACCGGCAAAAATCTGAAAGCGAGCACCAACGCGATCACGGTCGGCACCGCCTATCAGTCCTATTGCAACGGCGTCACCGCCTCGGGCACAACGCTCTACTATAAAGCGAAGAGCGCCAAAAAATGGGCCAGCAAAAACTTTGCCGGCGGCAAGCCCATGACGATCAAAAAGCTCAAGACCGGCACCGTCTATCAGTTCAAAGCGGCGATCTATGTGAAATCGCTGTCGCCCGAAGACGGCAAAACCGTGATCACCGCAAAGGGCAACGTCTCCAAAGTGTTGAACGTGCGCACCGGTTTTGCCAAAGCACCCGAGATTGCATCGGTCAAAGCGTCCGGCGCAAAGACCAAACGCGTCCACGTCAACGGCTATTGGGAAACCGACGGCGACTGGCACCCGGCCTATGATTACACCGTGACGACCTACAAGCTGACTATCACGCTCAAAAACGCGCCGAAGGGCATGCAGGGCATCAAGGTCACCGGTGCCCACAGCAGCGGTCTGCCACTTTGGGCAAAGGGCACGGGCACGACCTTCACGCTGAACGCCTCCACCGCCGGCAACAAGATCAGCAAGAGCATCAAGATCGGCGTTTGCACCTACGCGAACAAATTCGGCGCGGATTCCGGCCACAGCGGCTACAGCCCCGCCGCAAAGAAAACCGTGACGATCCGGTAAACAAAAAAACGAAAGGCTCCGCTTCCCGCGGAGCTTTTTTACACCTCTCTGTCGACTTTCCCCAGTCCCTGGTCCTTGGTCCCTGGTCCCTGAAAAAAGAACCGCCCCGCGGGCGGTTCTTTTTTTCTCTTATTTCGCTGTTGCGTGTCTCTGGTTCGACGGTTCGGAAATGATCCGTCCGTCGTCGGTTTCCACAAAGGAGCACACGGTAAAGAACCGGCGCGCGTCCTCGTCCTGTTCGCGCAGCGTGATGAACGGCCACCAGTTGCTGCAAACAGCAAGCTCGGTCATTTCGCCGGCCGGGTCGTCGGACACATAGACGATATAGCCGTCCACACCCTTGACGCGCTCCCATTTCAGAGAGATGCGGCCGTTCGATTTGCCGGTTGCCTCCGTCAGCGTCGTCGGCTCCGGCCGCGTTGTAACGGTCAGCTCCCGGGGCGCGGAAAAAACGGTTTCGTCGCCGTCCTTGACATAGGACGCGATTTTAAAATCGTAGCTCTTATTCGGCTCCAACCCGACGACGTTGCTCGTGCGCGTATCCGCGGAAAGGGTTTTGATCTTGACCCATTCGTCTTCGACCTTTTGCCAGATGCGGTAGCCTTCGGCAACGCTCACCGCCGTCCATTCCAGCTTGACGCGGGTTGCGGCGGTCTCGTCGGCACTGAACGACTGCACCTTGCGCTTGGCATAGCCGCTGCGGGTGAGCTGTTCGAGCGACACGGTATTCTTTTCGCCGCACTGGTCGCATTTATATACGCGCTTGCCGTCCTTCTCAAACGTGGGCAGCACTTCCTTGCGCAGCGAGAATTCATGGGTCAGACAGTCGACCGCAAACTTGATGGTGTTTTCGCATTTACCGATTTGTCCGTGTACATTGTCAACGCCGACAACACGCACGGCGTAGCGGCCGGGCGCAAGATCGTTCAAATCGAAGTCGATGCCGCGGGTCGACGCGGAAACGGTACACGTTTTGGCGTTGTCCCAATCGAATGCGTTTTTCACTTTTTCGGCAAGCAGCACGCGATAGCCGGAAACCGAACCGTCGGCCGCCGACCATTTGACGGTAGCCACGTCGTCGAGATCGAGCGTTTTGCCGTTGGCCGCGCTTTTGAGCGTTACGGCGCCGATCGGACGGAAGGAGAACACCGGCCAGTATTTCGAGGCGGCTGCGTTGCCGCGGGCGGCCGCTTTGTTTGCACGGTCGCGCGGGATCTCAAAATAGTAGCACCAATAGTAGGCGGCGTTGTAGGCGCCTTCTTTGCTGTTGGGTACGGATTTGAGATATTTGTAGATGTGCTTGAACGAGTCCTTTTGCAATTCATATTTCAAATATTCAAGTTGTCCCTCAATACTCAGGTAATCGTATCCTCTGTTATTGCAAAAGTTTCTCAGATTCGTGAATCGTCCGCCGTTCCATTGGCACAGACCGCCCGAGGGAAGTCCGTTGGCGTCGCGGATGACCAGATTCGGTTTGAATTCGGATTCATGTTCGATGTTTGCCATGATACCGCAGCTGGCTGCGGAGTTGAAACCGAGCGATTGCGTCAGGTAATTGAAAACCTGCGACTGATTGGAAGCGAAGGCGCAAAGCGCGGTGCCCGGAATCAAAACGGCAAGCAGGATCAACACGGAAATAAACAACTTCATTGTCTTTCTCATGCGAATCACCTCACTTCGTTTTATTACAGAGGATCGACGGAACCGGCGCACGCAGCAAAGAAAATGCACTGCGCACGGCACGTCCTGAAACGGGAAGTGACGCTGCTTACGTTTACAGCGCCGCCTATTATAACAGACGATTTCGATTTTGTCAAGCGCCGAATGGCCGAGCGCCGCTTCCACGCGCCGAATTTGCCTGTTTTGCGTGCCTTTGCAGATCGGTCCGGTATTTTCCGTTCCTCCGGTTTTGCCCGCGTTTGAACGCCCAAAACGGCGGGCAGATTCAGTCTTGGCTTTCGGGCTTTCGTTTAACCGTTTTTCCGCCGGAAACCGTTCGACCCGTTTCGCGGCCGGCGCGTTCCCCTGTTCGGTGGTTCCGGCGTAAAGATTGTGAAAAAACGCTGATTTTTGTCTCACATGATACAGTTTTGCGGAACTCCGGCCGACTTTCGTCCCCTCGTACGTACCGCCGTTTTTTCTGTACAACCATCGGTTTTCGTATACTATTATATATAGGCGTCGTTGGAAAACAAGAAACAAAGCGCCCCGGGCGCGTATACTATTATAATATAGGCCGCGAAAAAACCAATCAGCCGCCTTGCAGTCGCCCGTCGAAAAACCGGACGCGAAATCCGGCGAAACGAGGCGAAAAAAATTTTTTTAAAAGTTTCCGATTTTTGGAAAAATCTGTCCCGCACTTGACAAATCACGGCCGTTTTTGTATCATGAAACCGGCACAAAACGCAGGGAAAGAAGGCATCAAAATGACACTCGAAACGCCGCGTCTGCGGCTGCGGGCGTGGGAAGACAGCGACGCCGAAGCGCTCTATCTTCTGGCACGCGATCCGCGCGTGGGGCCGATTGCCGGCTGGCCGCCGCACCGGGATCTTGCAGACAGCCGCCGCATTTTACACGACATTTTACAGACAGAAGAAAGCTACGCGATTGTGCTGAAGGAAACCGGCGCCGTGATCGGCTCGATCGGTCTGCGGCAAAACAGCGACCTCGCGTCGGGCGAGGGCGAACGCGAGCTCGGCTACTGGCTGGGCGTGCCGTTTTGGGGCAAAGGCTATATGCCCGAGGCGGCAAAGGAGGTGCTGCGCCACGCGTTTGAGGATTTGAAGCTGCAAACGGTCTGGTGCGGTTATTACGAAGGCAACGCAAGGTCGCAGCGCGTGCAGGAGAAGCTGGGCTTCACGTTTCAACGAAAGACGGAGCGTTTGTATGTCGCGCAGATGGACGAGTACCGCACGGGGTATGTGAACCGGATGACGCGGGACGAATGGGTAGCGACTAGGGACCAGGGACCAGGGACTAGGGATTAGCAGAGCAAAACAGTCCGACACAGGTGTGCCGGACTGTTTGTTTTATATTTCCGGTTCAGCCGAACCAGCCGCCGTTATATTGCTTTTGCGCCTTGTGCATGATGACAAGACCAGCGACGATGCCGACCATCATCAGCGTGATGCCGAGCGAATCCCGGCGAAACAGCACGGCCGCACCATCCAGCGCAACGCCGCCTGCAATGACGAGCAAGCTGATACCGATCTGTTTGCAATAGGCCGGTTTGTCGCGCTCCCGGACGTTGGCGTAATGGTAGCTGTGGACCAGGGAGATCTTTTGTTTTTTCCAGATCACAAGACCGAGCACGACGCACAGCGCGGCAACGGCAAACAGGACGATCACGCCGAAAGCCATGTGAAGTTTCCTCACTTTCATTCCTGATCATTCAGAAATCTTATGCTTCGTTTTCCGGATAAGAAACGATCTGCGCCGGATCAAACTGCTG
>CACWJV010000076.1 GCA_902761265.1 Oscillospiraceae bacterium
ATGCTCGGCTATTATAAAATGCCCGAAGAGAGCAAAGCGATGTTTACCGAAGACGGCTGGCTCAAAACCGGTGATATCGGCTATCTCACGCCGGACAATCAATTGTTTATCACTGGCCGTGTAAAGAATCTGATCATTCTTTCCAACGGTGAAAACGTGTCGCCAGAAGCGATCGAAAAGAAATTTGCCCATGAACCGATTGTTGACGAGGTCGTTGTTTATGCGGAGCATGACCGCATCGTTGCGGAAATCTATCCGGATTTTTCCTACATCGATGAGAACGGGATCGAAGACGTCAATGCCGTGATCGAATCTATGATCGATACGATGAATCTGACGGCGAAACCGTCGCATGTCATTTCGAGTTTTAAACTTCGTTCCGAGCCGTTTGAGCGCACCGGCAGCGGAAAGCTCAAACGCCCCAACGCGAGTTTATAATATAATAACAGGAGACAAAGGATAATGAAAAAAAGTATTACAGGACCCGTGTATGACTTGACCCCGGCGCAGGACATGATTCAGTTCATGCTTAAGTATTCCTTTTTTCACAAACAGGTTACCCAGATTCCAGAATCCATTCTGACAGAAAAAGAGATCGATTTCGATCTGATGAAGCAGGCGCTTAATATCGAGATCGAACGCAATGACTGTATGCGTCTACGCTTCTTTAAGGAGAAGGGTAAGATCAAGCAGTACTTCCTTGACAAGTATGTGATAGAAGACGTGCCTGTTCTGACGTTTCACACCAAAGAAGAACAGGAAGCTGCGCTGACTGCCGATGCGCAGACGCCCGTGCGCATGATGAAGGATGAAACCTACCGCATCAAATTTTTCCGTTCGTACGACGGTCGCTGGGGTATTTACATCTGCGTGCATCATCTCGTGATGGACAACGCTGCCTGCTTTGTATTCTTTAACGATCTGCTGGCGATTTATGACCATCTGAAAGACGGTACGCCGATGCCGAAGCCGCTCGGAAAATATGAAGACGGCATCAAGAAAGAGCTGGCTTGGATCAACGATCCCGAAAACCTCAAGCGCGAAGAAAAAGCGTATGAGGAATACATCACCCGCGACGGCGAACCCACCTATATGGGCGTCGAAGGCCCGAAGTATTTGGAAGCTGAACGTAAAAAGAAGAAAGATCCGAACATCAAATATGTTTCATTGTTCGATCCGATCCACGACAAGGCCGGTTTTACCAAAAAAGTGATTCCATACGAGGACAGCCAGAAGATCCTCAAGTTTATGGACGAAAACGAAGTCGGCGGCGAACTGCTGATCCAGCTTGCCATGCGTCTGTTTTTGACGAAGATCAACAACCATGTGCTGGATTCCTATTTCATCCCGCTTTGTCCGCGCCGCCGCACGCTTTCCGAAAAGCGCTCCGGCGGTACCTATGCCGCGCCGCTGCCTTGGCGTATGGTGCTCAAGGACGAGGATACTTTTATGGATGCGATCAGCTTGCTGCGCGAACAGCAGCTTTGGGCATTCCGACACATGGACTATCCCTATCTCGAATACCGCAACCTGCAGCGCCGCGTATTCAACTACGGACCGGCTTCCGCGTCGAGCACGATGATGTTCTCGTGGTTCCCGCTTGAGGAAAACACGATGAACAACTGGGATTATGAATTCGTCGGCTACGGGATCGGCCGCTACGTCATGGTTCTTTACACCTTCGCGATGAAGGATATCAAAAACGGCACCATCAAGGTCACCTATCAGCACCGGACGCATTTTATTTCCGTCGAAGATATCGACCGTTTCCAGGACGGTGTGGAGCAGGTGCTGCGCATCGCTGTTGAAAATCCGCAGATCACCGTTGGCGAGCTGCTTGAAAAAGTTTCTGTGAAAGAATGATAAACGGAGGAATCACAATGGATAAAAAACTTGAAGCGATCATCGCGATCATTTCGGATTTTGTAGACGTGGATCCCGCGGAAGTCACCGTGGATTCCAAACTGCGTTCCGATCTCGGTCTTAATTCGTTTGACTTCGTCAACATCGCTGTAGAAGTGGAACGCGAATATAATATCAAAATTCCCGATACCGATATCGCACAGCTCAAAACGGTCGGCGATCTGCTAGCGCTGGTGGAAACCAAAGAGATTGCGTGATCAACTGATATTCAAACCGGCATTTTGCCGGTTTTCTTTTTTGCATATCCCTGTCGGCTGTCTGCATATACTTCGCTGAAAAGGGAGATGCTGTATATGAAAAAGAGTCTTGCGTTTGGTATTGCGTTTTTACTGCTGTCGCTGCTTTGCGCCTGCGCCTATGCGCCGACGATGGATTTGTCCGGCTTTTTGCAGCAGCGCAAGCGGCTGGATGCGCCGCTGGATACCGCTCGTCTTTATCAGGTCAGTCATGAGACACAGGCGGCATATTTCATACCGCTCTCCGATCGCCTTTCTTTGCAGCTATTATGTCTTCCGTCGGGTGAAATATATGAATGCCGCGTGATGCAGCGAAAACTGGGTGCGGACGGTAAGCCGGTTGCAATCGACGAAGGCGTGCACCGGGCATTTTTGTCGGAATGCAATTCGACAGTACGTGCCTATTGTTTCATTTCGGCCGATGAAACCGCGTCGATCCTTCGTGCACTTTCGGTAAACGACCCTGCCGTTCACGATCAGACCGGAAGCAGCACGCTGCAAACCGGTCACTTTTCCGTACATCTGATTTCCCATCCGCTTGAGACAGTGCTTTGCGTGCGCAACGAATGGCTGATGGAATCCGAAACAACCTGTCAGCCGGAAAGCGTGCCGCTCTATGACGATACGACGGCGACCCGCAGGGAAACTGTGCCGCACCGCTAACATCTTTTCTGCAAAAAAATGATAAAACTGTTGACTTTTGCAAAAAAAAGCATTATAGTTATCACTAGTGAATACAGAACATTGCCATGCAATGAAATGACACACTGCGTAACAGAAATTTTTTGGCTGAGAAAGGCTGACAATTTTTTGCTTACCCGTGGTAACCGACGAGGGAACACGTCCGAAGAGGCGGAGTTCGACCTCGTCTTTTGTTTTTTGCAGGCATAGTTCCGGTTCCGTATCAACTTTCGCAACGCGAAAGATCAAATCGAGCGCGCATGGGCAGAGACGAAACGGCTGCACATGCAGGGAAAGGGGTTTATCCATGGGAGACAACACGATCATCGAACTGAAACACATCTCAAAGAAATTCGGTGACGAGGTGGTGTTAGACGACATCAGCCTCAACATCAAAGACAAAGAGTTCATTACCTTCCTCGGCCCGTCCGGCTGCGGTAAAACAACGATGCTGCGTATCATCGCCGGCTTTTTGGAAGCCGACGACGGTCAGGTCATCTTTGAAGGTAAGGACATCGGCAATCTGCCGCCGCATAAAAGGCAGGTGAATACGATCTTCCAGCGATACCAGCTTTTCCCGCATCTCAATGTTTATGAGAATATCGCCTTCGGTCTGCGCAACCGCCGGATGAAGGAAAAGGATATTGCGGCGAAGGTGGAAGAAATGCTTTCGCTCGTCAACCTTAAGGGTTTCCAGCGCCGCGACATTGCTTCGCTTTCCGGCGGCCAGCAGCAGCGTGTTGCCATCGCGCGTGCGCTGGCGGTCGATCCGCGCGTGCTTTTGCTGGACGAGCCTTTGGCCGCGCTCGATCTCAAGCTGCGCAAGGACATGCAGGTGGAATTGAAAAACATCCAAAAGCGTCTGGGCATTACCTTTGTCTTTGTTACGCACGATCAGCAGGAAGCGCTCTCCATGAGTGATACTGTGGTTGTCATGGACGGCGGCAAGATTCAGCAGATCGGCACGCCGCTGGATATCTACAACGAGCCGAAAAATGCGTTTGTCGCTGATTTCATCGGTGAATCCAATATTCTTGACGGTGTGATGCTTGACGACTTCAAAGCGAAGTTTTCCGGTGCAGTGTTCCAGTGTCTTGACAAGGGCTTTGCTGTCAATGAATCTGTCGATATCGTGATTCGTCCCGAGGATGTGGATATCGTTCCTGTCGAAAAAGGAGAGATCACCGGTCTTGTTACGTCCAACACGTTCAAGGGTATCCATTTTGAAATGATCGTTGACATTCAGAATTTCAAGTGGATGATCCAGACGACGGACTACTATCCCGTCGGTTCGCGTATCGGCATCGAGATCGAGCCGGATGCGATTCACGTTATGAAGAAGAGCGCCTATTCCGGTATGTTCGGCGACTACAGCTCGTTCTCAGATGAAATCGAACATCTGTCCGATATTGAGGAAGAGGAGGACTGATGATGACGAAGAACACTGCGCTGAAAAAAGTGATCAGCGCGCCATATCTCGTCTGGGCTGCGCTGTTCATCATCGTTCCGCTGATCTTTGTGGTCTATTATTCTCTTGTTGACGCGGGCGGTTCCTTCTCTTTGGAATACATCAAATCCATCGGACGCTACAAGGACATCATGCTCAATTCGATTTGGCTGGGCTTTGTAGCTACAATCATCTGCCTTGTGATCGCCTATCCGCTTGCCTATATTATGGCGCGTTCGACAAAGAACGTCCAGCGTACCATGATGATGCTTGTGATGCTGCCGATGTGGATGAATCTTTTGATCCGCACCTATTCTCTGATGATCCTGCTGCAGGACACAGGTATTCTCAATTCGGTCTTTACGTTTTTGCATCTGCCGGTGCGGCATATGATCAACACGCGTGCGGCTGTTGTTCTGGGTATGGTGTATAACTATATTCCGTACATGATTCTGCCGCTGTATTCCATTATGGTGAAGATTGACTACGGGCTGGTCGAAGCTGCGCAGGATCTCGGCGCCAGCCGTTTTTCGGTGCTTCGTAAGATCATTTTGCCACTCACGGCGCCCGGTATTGCCTCCGGCTTCACGATGGTATTTGTGCCGTCCGTCAGTACGTTCTATATCTCCAAAAAGCTTGGCGGCTCCACCTTTTCGCTGATCGGCGATATTATTGAGATGCAGTTTAAATCCGCCAACAACTATAACCTCGGCGCTGCGCTGTCTTTGATCCTTATGGTTCTGATTTTGTTGTGCATGGCAATCATGAACCGCTTCACCGGGGATGACGATGACGGAGGTGTGCTGATATGAAACAAAAAATGTCTGCGCTCTCGAAGCTCTATATTGCGCTTATCATTATATTTTTGTATGCGCCGATCGTTGTCATGATCGTCTTCTCGTTCAATTCATCGGTCAGTACTTCTGTTCTCGAAGGGTTTTCCACCCGCTGGTATCATTCGCTGATGCATGATACGAACACCATGAAAGCGTTGACCAATACGCTGATTCTCGCTGTCTGTTCTTCGCTGATCGCGACGGTGATGGGTACGGCTGCTGCGGTCGGCATCAATGCCATGAAACGCAAATGGGTCAAAAAAATCACGATGAATGTGACCAATATTCCGATGATGAATCCGGAGATCGTGACCGGTATCTCTATGATGCTGTTGTTCGTGTTTGCCGGTGCGCTGATCCATAAAGACAATGTGCTTGGCTTCAGCACGATGCTGATCGCGCATATCACGTTTAACCTGCCGTATGTTATTTTATCCGTGCTGCCGAAGCTGCGGCAGATGGACCCGCATTTGCCAGAAGCGGCTATGGATCTCGGCTGTACGCCGCTGCGTGCCTTTTTCAAAGTGACGCTGCCCACAATCAGCACCGGTATCACGACCGGCCTCATGATGTCTTTCACGCTCTCGCTTGATGACTTCGTGATCTCCTATTTCACACAGGGGCCGTCGTTTGAAACGTTGCCGATCCGTATCTTCTCTATGACGAAGAAACGCGTGACGCCGGATATGTATGCGCTGTCAACCTTGATTTTTGTTGCGATTCTGCTGCTGCTTGTTTTGCTCAATGTTTCGCAAATCCGCGGCGAAAAGAAGCTGCGCAACAAGCTGGATAAGGAGGGTGCGTGATGAAAAAACTGTTGTTTCTTTTACTGGTGCTTTCCTTATGCCTTTGTACGGTTTTCGCCGCGAGCGCCTATGAAAACGAGGCGTTTTATCAGGGCGCGGAGAAGGGTGAAGTCATCAATGTTTTCAACTGGGGCGAATATATCTCCGATACCTATGAAGACGGGATGCTTGACGTCAACCGTGAATTTGAAAAGCTGACCGGCATCAAGGTCAACTATGTGACGTTTGAAAGCAACGAAGACATGTACGCCAAGATCAAAAACGGCGGTGCGAGTTACGATATTGTGATTCCGTCCGATTACATGATCGAGCGCATGGTCGACGAAAACCTGCTGCAAACCTTCGATCCGACCCAACTGCCGAATTATCATTACATCGACAGCAAGTATAAAAACATGTACTACGACCCGGATGATACATATTCCGTTCCGTACAATGTCGGTATGGTCGGCCTGATCTATAACACAAAGATGGTTGACGAAACACCGACAAGCTGGAAAATTATGTGGGACGAAAAATATGCCGGCAAAATTTTGATGATTGACAATCCCCGCGACGCATTTGCGATTCCGCAGAAGATCCTTGGCTATTCGTTTAATTCGCCCGACAGCAAACAGCTTGACGATGTGGCGCAGATGCTGATCGACCAAAAGCCGCTGCTGCAGGGGTATGTGATGGACGAAGTGTTCAACAAAATGGAAAGCGGCGAAGCGGCTATGGTGCCGTATTACGTTGGGGACTATATCATTATGAAGGAGATCAACCCCGACCTTGCGTTTGTTTATCCCGAAGAAGGCGTCAACATTTTCGTCGACGCCATGTGCATTCCGCGCACGGCCCGTAACGTGGATGCGGCGCTCAAGTATATCAACTTTATGCTTGACCCGGAAATCGCGCTGACCAACGCTTGGTATATCGGATATGCGTCGCCGAACACGTCTGTGCTGGAAAGTGAGGATTACGCCGAGATGGCGGAGAACCAGTATCTTTATCCCGATGACGAGCACATGCCGAATGTGGAATACTTTCACAATCTGCCGCAGGAAACGCTGAACCAGTTCTCGGATCTGTGGAATCAGATCAAAATGGCGGGCGGTACTGAGAAAGATGTCTATATCGGTTTCGGTGTGACCGGCGTAGCGATTGTCGGATATCTGGTGTATAAATATGTAACAAAACGGCGCCGTGCGTACTGGTATGACGTTTCAAAATCATAATTCTATGGAATTTGCCTAAAAAAGAGAGCAACTTTTCGTTGCTCTCTTTTCGCTTGTCTATGAATAATTCACACTTTATTTACAAAACGACGTGTCGGTTTTGTTAAAATAATATTAAATTGTTCGATATAATTGGAAACAAGGGGGATCTTCATGAACGAGGACAGCAAGAAATACGGGCAGGAGGCATATGATATCGTTTGCCATGCCGCCAACGAGATCGGGCCGCGTTTGCCCGGAACAGAAAATGAAACCAAATTTCACAGATACATGGGCCAGAAGCTGCGCGACATCGGGATCCAGCCGGTGGAGGAAAAGTTTACTGTTGCGCCGCGCGGTTCGATCGGCGGTCTGCCGTATGCCGGGTACGCCGGTGTGCTGATGAGCGTCCTCATCTATGTTGCGCTTGACAATCCGTCGGTCTGGTTCGCCATTTTCGCCATTGCGTTTTGCATGACGTCCTGGCTGATCTTTGACGTGCTGCTGTATCATACCTGGTTCGACATCTTTTTCCCGCACGAGACGTCGCGCAATACCTATGGCGAACTGCTGCCGGAGGACGGCGAGTATGATTACACCATTATGCTTTCCGCACACACGGATACGTCGTGGACCTGGAAGCATTCACTTCGTACCTACCGTTACCGCAAACGTGCGGATTATGCAACGCGCGGCCTGCTTGCGACGATTGCAAAAGTCGGCTTCGGCGCTGCCTGCTACTTCTTCCTTGTCGGCACGGCGTGCTTCATGGCTGTTGTTGAAACCGGCGGCCTTTTCCACGCACAGTGGGCGGCCGCGATCGTGGAGCGTGTTTCGTTCCATAATTTCATCGTTGCGCTGCATTTTATCCCCATCGTTACCACCATCGGCTGTATCTTTGTCGGCATCTGGAACGATCCCCACGGACGCAACGCATCGCCGGGCGCGATGGATAACGCGACCGGTATCGCGCTGTCGTATGAAGTGACCAAATATTTTAAAGAGCATCCCGAAAAAATGCCGAAGCGCTGCCGGATCATCGACATGAACTGCGGCAGTGAAGAAGCCGGTCTGCGTGGTTCCATCGCGTTTACGCGTGACCACGAGGGTGAGGATATCCTCAAAAACTGCTGGAATATCAATATCGATTCCATCGCCGACGCCGATCACTTTGAGGTGATCAACGGCGACACGTGGCAGTTCTGCCGCTTTGACAAAGACCTTGAAAAGATGTTCAAGGACACCTTTGCGGAAAAGGGCATTGTCAGCAAGACCAAGGGCTATGCGATGAAAAACCCGGTTGGCGGCTGCGACAGCACACCAATGACCCGCGCCGGCATCAAGTCCGTGACCTTCGCGGCGCAAAATCCGACGCTGACCTATTACTATCACACCTGGCGTGATTTGCCGGAGCGCTTCTCTGCTGAAACGGTGGCCCAGGGCTTTGACGTTGTGATTTCAGTGATTGATAAGATCGCCGCTTTCCAGGAAGCGAACGGCTTCAACGGTGTCAACAATTAAAGTAAATGGCCGCTGCAAAGCGGCTTTTTTGATGAAAGGAACGTGGAACAATGTCTACGCCCGAAGAAATCCGTGCAAAACTGTTCTCGTTGCAGGATCAGCCGTATCGCGATTTTATCGCGAAGCTGATCCCGAATATCGATCCGGCAACAATCCCGAATATCGATCCGGCAACAATCATCGGTATCCGTGCGCCTGTCTTTCAAAAAGCAGCAAAGGAAATACATCGCGCAGGGGAGTATGACGCGTTTTTAAAGATTCTGCCGCACAATTATTTTGAAGAGACAAACCTGCACGCCTACCTCGCATCGATGGGGAAAGACTTTAATGCTGTTGTGCGTCAGCTTGACAGGATTTTGCCGTATATCGACAACTGGGCGTCGTGCGACAGCATCCGTCCGCCGGTGTTCCGCAAAGAAAAGAAGGCGCTATATTCACACTGCCTGCGGTGGATGCAAAGTGACCACCCGTACACGATCCGCTTTGGCATCGAGATGCTGATGACGCACTTTCTGGACGATGCTTTCACGCCGGACGTCAACGAGGCGGTGGCCGCCGTGCACAGCAATCACTATTACGTCCAGATGATGCAGGCGTGGTATTTTGCAACCGCGCTCGCCAAGCAATGGGATGCAACGCTGCCGTTTGTTGCGCAGCGCCGGTTGGACGACTGGGTGCACAATATGACGATTCGCAAGGCGCGCGAAAGCTACCGGATTACAGACGATCAAAAGCAGTTTCTGCAATCGATGCGCTTGCCGCATGCGGCGCCGCCAAAACGGGGAAAAGAATGAATATTAAAAAGGCAGCGACAGGCTGCCTTCTATTGTTTAATTGCCGCCGAGCGTCTCAAACTCCGTGCGGAACCATACGTCTTTGATTTCAAATGTTTTTCCGTTCAGATAATTCAGCGCACCGGCATCTGTGGAAAAATCAAACTGCAGCTTGTAGGAGCATAAGCACTGCTTTTTCAGTCCGCTTTGTTTGTTTTGTGCGTTACTGCCGTATTTGCCGTCGCCGAGCAGGGGATGGCCGATCGACGCGAGGTGTGCGCGAATCTGATGGGTGCGCCCGGTCAGCAGATCGACCTCCAGCAGTGACAGGCCGTTGCCTTCCCGCAAAACTCGGTACTGTGTCCGGATCGCTTTGTCGTCGGGGTTTTTCTTTTTGCTGTGGATGAAAACTTTGTTTTTGTTTTCATCTTTCCAAAGCCAGCCCTCCAGCAACCCTTCCTTTTCTTTTAATGTGCCGTGTACCACGCAAAGGTAGTATTTGTGCAGCTCGCGATCCTTCATCTTTTGATTGAGAACACGCAGCGCCTCAGCCGTTTTGGCGGCGATCACGATACCGCTGGTGTTGCGGTCGATCCGGTTTACGAGTGCAGGAACAAACGATGCTTCGTCATCTGGGCAGTATTCGCCTTTTTCATATAGATAACGCTTTACGCGCGTGATCAGTGTGTCAATATATTCGCGGTCGTCCGGATGCGAGAGAAGACCGGCTTTTTTATTGAGCAGCAAAATGTTTTCGTCTTCATACAGCAGATCTAAACTTTTGGATGCGCCTAAAAAATCATAGCGTGTCTCTTGCTTTTCAAAAAACTCGTCGTTGATATACAACTCCACCTCGTCACCGACCTGCAGCCTGGTGCTGATCTGGGCCCGTTTGTGGTTGATCTTGATGCGTTTGAGCCGGATGTATTTATACATCAGCGCCTGCGGCAGATTCGGCACACTCTTGCTCAAATATTTATCAAGCCGCTGACCGGCGTCGTTTTTTTGAATTGTAAAGCTTTTCACTGACAAAACCTCTTTATTCTGCTTTGGTTTATCATAGCAAAAAAGCCGTCAAAACGCAATGTCCTTTTTCACTTTTTTTCCTTTTTTCATTGCCAAATGCCACTAAGTATAGTATAATAACACTAATAATTAGAATGAGGGAGTTTTGCATGAAGAACGCGCAGCAGGATTGGTATCAGCTTGATAACGCCGCGAAAATTTTTCCGGGGCAGAATTCGCGCACATGGTCCAATGTGTTCCGCGTCGGCGTGGAGCTGCATGAAAAGGTGCAGCCGGACAAATTGAAAACTGCGCTCAATCAGGTGCTGCCGCGTTTTCCGACGTTTGACGTCAAGATGAAAAACGGCTTTTTCTGGCACTACTTTGATAAGAATCCGCAGCAGGCACAGGTGCAGCCGGACGTCAAGAATATTTGCTACCGCATCAATTTCAAAGAAAACCGCGGCTTTTTGTTCCGCGTTTACTATCATGAAAACCGAATCGCTGTCGATTTTTACCATGCACTCGGCGACGGCTATGCCAACACAGTTTTTGTTTCCACGCTGGCGGCGCAGTATCTGCGTCTTTGCGGCGCAGAGATCGGCTGCTGCGGCGCAGTGCTTGACCTTTCGGAACCACCGCGTGCCGAAGAACAGATCGATGCCTATCAGCAATACGCTTCGTCCAAAGCGAAATATGACCGGCGCGACCGTTCCATGTATCATGCGGTCGGCGTCAAAGAAGGCAGACACCTTTGCAATTACACGATTGGCGTGATGCAGGTTGATGAACTGCGGACGATTGCGCGGCAGTATCATGCAACGCTTACGGAATATCTGGTGGCACTGCTGCTGGATATTCATTATCACAAGCAGCTCAGTGAAGAAAAAAAACAAAAAGAACTTTGTGTACAGGTGCCGGTAAATTTGCGCAAGCATTTTCCGAGCGAGACGCTGCGCAATTTTGTGGTTTGTGCGCGCGTCAAGCTGAACCCGGATATGGGCCTTTACTCGTTTGAAGAGATCGTCCGGCAGGTGCAGTTGCAGATGAATCTGCAAAATGAACCGAAATTTTTGAACTCTATGATGACGCAAAATCTGAGCATCGAGCGCAATCCGATTCTTCGTGCCGTGCCGCTGCCGATTAAGGACCTCGGTGTTGGAATCTCGTTCTTTTTTACGGCGGAACAAACTACTACGGCGTTATTGTCAAACATCGGCCGTGTGGAACTGCCGCAGGAGATGTATCCGTATATCGAAAAGTATATGTTCTTTACCGGACCCGGCCAGCTGCCTTGTTCACGCGTCTGGTCAAAGCCGGTGTCCATGTAAAAATCGAAAGCAATCGCGCATAGGAGGTTTCTTATGTCTTATTGTGTCCATTGCGGGGTGGAGCTGGATGCCAGCGCAAACAAATGCGCCTTATGCGGCACGCCGGTTATCGATCCGAATACCGTGCTTCCGCAGCCGCAGCAGTCCGCTCCGTTTGCTGAAATGCCGTTTGTGCCGAAAAGTATGCACCGGCAGTTTATCGCGTATGTGATTTCAATTGTTATGCTGATCCCGAATCTCGTTTGTTCGCTTGCGAACGCGATTTTTTACGCAGACGGGTTTTGGTCGTTTTATATCAACGCTACGTCATTTCTGATCTGGGTCGTGTTTGTTCTGCCGTTTTTCACAAAAAAGTTGCGGCCTTATTTGATGTGGGCGTTCGACACGGTTGCCGTATCGTTTTATATCTTTTTCTTCTTTGTCATGCGGTATGAAACGAAAGCCGGCTGGTATTACAAAACCGCACTGCCCATCGTGCTGGTGCTTGCCGTGCAGGTGCTGGCCTATATGATTTGGGTGCGCCGCAAAAAGCGCCATTGGGTGCTGAAAACTGCTGTCATTGATTTTATGGCCGGGCTTTCTGCGCTGATTATCGGCTCAATTCTCCAAATCAACCACAATTACACCAAAGCTTTTTACGTCGGAACGATTGCCTTTATTTCCTGTGTCGTGCTGCTTGCGTTTTTGATTTATTGTTATTCCAGCAAGCATATGCGCGCCTGGTTGTCTAAAAAGTTTTATGTTTGACGCAAATTTGCAGCAGCAGTTGCGGCGAAAGCTGAAGGATGTTTTCGACTATGACGCATTTCGACCCGGACAGTTTGAGGTTGCACGATCGTTGCTTCAAAACCGGGATACGTTGGTTGTTATGCCGACCGGAGCAGGGAAGTCTATCTGTTTTCAGTTGCCTGCACTTTTAATGTCCGGCATCACGCTGGTCTTTTCACCACTGATCTCTTTGATGAAAGATCAGGTACATGCGCTGGTTCAAAACGGTGTACGGGCTGCTTATATCAATCGTTCCCTATCAAAAAAGCAGATTGATTTTGTCGAAAAAAATGCAATTCGCGGTGCGTATCAAATCATCTATATTGCGCCGGAACGGCTGGCGCTGCCCGCGTTTCGGGATCTTTTGTTGCAAATGAAAATCAGTATGGTCGTTGTTGATGAGGCACATTGCGTTTCTCAATGGGGACACGATTTTCGTCCGAACTATCTTTTAATTGCCTCGTTTTGCGCAGCTTTGCCGACGCGTCCGGTCGTTTGTGCCTGTACGGCGACTGCTACTGCGAGGGTGCGAAAGGATATTGCAACCCTGTTGGAATTACAGGAACCGTTTTTGATGATTGGTAGTTTTGATCGGAAAAATCTCTATTTTGAAGTCGAAAGAACGGAACAAAAATTGATTGCGCTTCGCCGCAGATTGGATCTCTATGCAGGACGATGCGGAATTGTTTATTGCAGTTCGCGTAAAAAAGTTGAGGAGTTATATGCTGCGTTGGAGGCGCTGAACTACAGCGTAACCGCTTACCATGGCGGGATGCCGGTTGAAACACGTCGGCGTAATCAGGAGGACTTTCTATTTGACCGAAAGTCTATTATGATTGCGACCAACGCTTTCGGACTCGGTATCGATAAACCGAACGTTTCATTTGTCATTCATTTTAATATTCCCGGTGATATGGAAAGCTATTATCAGGAAGCCGGCCGTGCCGGAAGAGATGGCAGAAATGCGGACTGTATATTATTTTTCAAAAAGTCTGATCTCCAGATTCAGCGGTATTTTATTGACAATCCTGTAGAGAATCCTTCTTTGGATCATAAATCAAAAGCTGCAATCCGTAAAATGCGGCTGGAAAAACTACAGACAATGGTCGATTATGTTGATTGCGGAATCTGTTTCAGGCGGTTTATTCTTCAGTATTTCGGTGAAAATGCGGCTGAGCGTTGCAATAACTGCAGCGCATGTATCGGCAATCGTCTTTCTGTCGACGTTACTGTGCAGGCGCAAAAGGTGCTTTCCTGTGTTGTACGGTTGAAAGACCGGGCAACGCCGGAAACGGTTGTTGCTGTTTTGAAAGGTGACGCAATCGTATCCCGGCAGTTTGGATCAATAACAACCTTCGGACTGATGCGTGAATTCGCTGTGAAAGAAATTGAAAGCTTAATAGCCTTTCTTTGTGAATCAAGATTTTTGATGCTGAAAGACGGTTGTTTGGATTCTACCAAAAGCGCCAAAGAAGTTTTGTTCAATGGCCGGCATGTGCGCCGCAGTGTCTCGCTGAATAAGCCAGAAAATAAGAAGTGCGGTAACAATGCGCCCCAGGCACAGCCGGATCCCGTATTATATCATCGCTTGAAAAACTTGCTGCAGTTCATAGCAAAGAAAAGCAGTTTGCCTGCATTTGTGATTTTTACCGATAAGACACTACAGATGATGGCGGCTATGCAACCGCTCAATTTGCGTGATATGTTCCGTGTGCCGGGCGTCAACGCCCGCAAGCTGGATAAATACGGATTAGTATTTATCAACGAGATCCGAAAATATCAATCAGAGATTAACAAAAGCAACGGAAAGGAGGATACTTGATGCACAGAAAGCTATGGAAGGTCGCTTGCGTTGACAAAGAGGCCGCAGCCGCAATTGCAGAAAAGCACGGTCTCGATCCGTTTGCTGCGCTGCTGCTTTCTTCGCGCGGTATTTCCTCCGATCACCAAATACGCGATTTCATGCGCGAAGACGCGCCTTTGTGCGATCCTTTGACCATCCGTGATATGGACAAGGCCGTCAATGAGATCCATCGTGCGCTTGACTGCGGCGAGCGGATTGCCGTATACGGCGACTATGACGCGGACGGTGTAACGGCATCTTCTCTTCTTTATCTGTTTTTGGAAACGCTCGGCGCAGATGTGCTTTGTTATATACCCGATCGCAACAGCGAAGGCTACGGACTCAACAAGCAGGCGATTGACCGGCTGAAAAATGACGGTGTTCAGTTGATTGTTACGGTCGATAACGGCATTTCGGCGATCGAAGAGGCGGAGTATATCTATGCGTGCGGGATGCGTCTGGTTGTGACCGATCACCACAAAGTCGGCAGCCGGCTGCCGCGCGCCGAGGCAGTTGTCGATCCGCACCGGTCTGATTGTACCTGCGCGTTTGAAGACTGGGCCGGCGTCGGTGTTGCCTTTAAGCTTGCCTGCGCTTTGTCGCAGGATGATGCGGAAAACATCCTCGATGATTTTGCGGATTTGATTACGATTGGTACAATCGCGGATGTTGTGCCGTTGACCGGAGAAAACCGCACCATTGTAAAATACGGCATTCGCAAAATCAACGAGGGCGGCAATTTCGGCCTGGCTGCGCTTAAACGTGCGGCGCTTTCTTCGCCGCGGGAATTGACGGCGAACGGCGTTGCTTTTTCCATTGTACCGCGTCTGAACGCTGTCGGCAGGATCGACCGCGCCGACGAAGCGTTTGAACTTCTGATTTCCGACAGCGAAGAAAACGCGCAGCAGTTGGCGCAAAAAATCTCCGATTGCAACAGTGTGCGTCAATCGTTGGAACAAAAGATTATGACGGAGGCGGAAAAGCAATTACAGGAGATGCCGAAATTACGGTTTGACCGTGTGCTCGTTTTCAACGGCGAAGGCTGGCACGGCGGTGTGATCGGTATCGTTGCGGCAAGGCTCACCGAGCGTTTTGGCAAACCGACGATCGTAATCACTTCAGACGGTGAAGAGGCGAAAGGCTCCGGCCGCAGTCTGGAAGGCTTTTCACTATATGATGCCATCGATTCCGTGCGCGATCTGCTGACGCATTTCGGCGGGCATCCGCTTGCCGCCGGCTTCGGAGTTAAAACGAAAGACATTCCCACATTCCGGACGCGAATCAATCAATATGCGAAAACTGTTGCGATGCCGTTCCCGACGCTGTCGCTTGACTGCAAACTGCGTCCCGGCTTTATTTCAGCAGATCTGCTGCCTGTGATCTCGATGCTCGAACCGTTTGGTGCGGGCAATCCGCAGCCGTTGTTCGGTCTGTACGGTTTAACGCTGCGGTCTGTTCAGCCGATCGGCAACGGGAAGCATGTGCGTCTTTCGCTCTCGCGCGGTAACGATCATATTCAGGCGCTCAAATTCGGCGTCAGCGCTGATGTATTCCCGTATGTGCCGGGTGACACACTCGATCTTGCCGTGCGGCTCGAACCGAATGAATATATGGGTACGCACCGTGTCAGTATTTATATCAAAGATATCCGCCTTTCGAAAACGGATGACCGTCTTGTACTGGAACAGGCAAGACTGTATGAGCGGATCCGCCGCGGCGACAGCGTTTCTTCGCAAGAAGCAGTGTCGTGTTTGCCGGATCGTGCATATACCGCGCAGGTCTATCGCTTTGTGCGCGATCATACGTTTTATGAAGAAGATGTGGATCTTCTGTGTTATCGGCTTGGCAGCGACGGCAGCGACGTCTGCAAAGCGCTTATGACGATTGATATCCTCAAAGAACTCGGTGTGTTGATCGCCGATGCATCCGGCAAACTGACAGTGGACGCCAGCCGGAAGGTGCAGTTGGAATCTTCGCAACTGCTGCATCAGGTGCAGCGTTTGATTATAAAATGAAAGGAGGAGACGGAACATGACAGAACAACAGGGCGAATACGGATTCGAAAAACTGCTGGAAACATTGCGGGAAAGCGCATTTCCGGAGCCGGAAATCACACGTATCACCCAGGCCTATGTTTTTGCGCGCAATGCCCATGAGGGGCAAAAACGGCGCTCCGGTGAACCTTATATCATTCATCCGGTCGCTGTTGCGCAGATTCTTGCCGAAATGGGCATGGATACGGATTCCATCTGTGCCGCGCTGCTGCATGATGTTGTGGAAGATACGCCTGTAACGGATCAGCAGATCCGTGCGTCCTTCGGCGAATCTGTGGAACAACTGGTGGACGGCGTAACCAAAATCGGTCAGATTCCGTTTTCTGCCACACAGGAGGAACAGCAGAACGAAAATATCCGTAAAATGTTCCTCGCCATGTCGCGTGATATCCGCGTAATCATCATCAAACTCGCCGACCGTGTGCATAATATGCGCACACTGGCGTTTATGCCGGAGGAGAAACGGCGGTTTAAGGCCAAGGAAACGCTCGAAATCTATGCGCCGATCGCGCACCGCCTCGGTATTCGCGCCTTTAAAGAAGAACTGGAAGACCTTGCAATCCGCTATCTCGATCCTGTGGCGTATGAGGAAATCTCCAAAACGCTGGAATCGCAGGTCGAATCCCGCCAGCAGTTTTTGGACGGGATTCAAAAAGAAATCGGTGAACGGGTACGGCAGGAGGTGCCGAACGCGCATTTGTCCGGACGGATCAAATCCGTGCACGGTATCTATCGCAAGACCTATATGCTCGGCCGCACGATCGACGAGATCTACGATATCTATGCGGTGCGTATTATCGTCGATTCCGTATTTGAATGCTATTACTGCCTTGGTATCATCCACGATATGTTCAATCCGCTGCCCGGCCGGTTTAAGGATTATATCTCCACGCCGAAGCCGAATATGTATCAGTCGCTGCACACAACGGTAATCGGCAAGGCCGGCATTCCGTTTGAAGTGCAGATTCGTACCTGGGAAATGCATCACACGGCGGAATACGGTATTGCCGCACACTGGAAATATAAACTCGGCATCGGCGGCAAAGATAAATTTGAAGAACGTCTTGCATGGATTCGCCAGCTTTTGGAAAACCAGAAGGAAAGCGACGATGTGGAAGAGATCGTCAATGTGATCAAAACCGACTTTACGCCCGACGAAGTGTTCGCGTTTACGCCGAAGGGCGACGTGATCTCGCTGCCGATGGGCTCGTCGATCGTGGACTTTGCCTATGCGATCCATTCGGCGGTCGGTTCCAAAATGATCGGCGCCAAGGTTGATGGCCGCATCACGACGCTGGATCATAAGATCAACAACGGCGAGATCATCGAGATTCTGACAACGAGCAATCCGCGCGGCCCGAGCCGCGATTGGCTGAAGATTGCAAAAACAAGCTCCGCACGCTCGAAAATCAAAAGCTGGTTCAAAAAAGAAAAACGAGACGAAAATATTGTGGAAGGCAGGGCAGAGGTGGAACGTGAATTCCGCCGCAACAACATCACGCTGCCCGAAAAGCAGATGCTGGAGTTCTTGCAAAAGGTTGCGGAAAAGCAGCGTTTGTCATCGGTCGATGACCTGTTTGCGTCTATCGGCTACGGCGGCTTGTCGCTCAACAAGCTGATGCCGCGCATCCGCGAGGAATACAACAAGCTGCAAAAAGAGAACGAAGAAATCAAGCCGGTTGAGACTGTGCAGGTGCCGCCGGTCAAAAAAGTGATGAAAAGTCCGGAGGGCATCATCATTGAAGGCATCGA
This sequence comes from Oscillospiraceae bacterium, assembly GCA_902761265.1. Classification (GTDB taxonomy): domain Bacteria; phylum Bacillota; class Clostridia; order Oscillospirales; family Acutalibacteraceae; genus UBA6857. Next base: position 18,173 of record CACWJV010000076.1, read on the forward strand.
CAACTGTCTGGTCAAGTTTTCCCGCTGCTGCGATCCGCTGCCTGGCGACGAGATTATCGGTTTCATCACCCGCGGGCACGGTGTATCGATCCACACGCGGCAGTGTTCCAATGTCCCGAAAAACATTGCGCTTTGCGCCGAACCGGAACGGTGGGTCAAGGCGACGTGGGACACCAAAGCGAGCAACGACTACCGGGTGACGCTCGGCGTTACCTGTATCAACCGCGTCGGTATGCTGGCGGATCTTTCCACAGCGCTTGCCAATATGCATGTGATGATTCATTCGCTCTTTACCAAGGAAAGCAAGGATTCGCGTGTTGTGATCTATCTGACGATCACGGTCAACTCTGCGGAGCATCTGCGCAATCTGAGTGATAAACTTCGCAAAATCAAGGGCGTTTTATCTGTGGAACGCTCCGGACTGTAATCTTTCTTCGGAGGCATTATATGACAGCTGTGATTCAACGTGTTTCGTCTGCGTCGGTGACGGTCGACGATAAAGTCATCGGCTCTATCGGCACAGGCTATCTGATTTTGCTCGGTGTTATGGACGGCGACGGCAAAGCACAGGCCGAGCTGCTTGCGAAAAAGACCGCTGAGCTGCGCATCAATGAGGATGAAAATGGCAAAATGAATCTGTCGTTGAACCAGATCAACGGAGAAGCGCTGGTTGTGTCGCAGTTTACGCTGTGCGCCGATGTGTCGCATGGCAGACGCCCCTCCTTTACACCTTCCGCACCGCCGCAGGAAGCGGAAAAACTATATGAATACTTTTGCGACCAACTGTACCTAAACGGTGTTGCAAAGGTCGAGACCGGGTCTTTCGGCGCCGATATGCAGGTGTCGCTTGTCAACAACGGCCCGGTTACGATGCTGCTGGATACCGATATATGGGAAAGGAAACATTGATATGAACCTGCTGCTTTGCCCTTGCGAAGTCGGTTTTATGCCGACAAACTGTTATGTGGGAAAAGATTTGGAATCCGGTCAAAGTTTTGTAGTGGATCCCGGATTTTATGATACTGCGCTGATGCAGGCGCTTCATAAACTGGAAATCGAAAAGCTGGACTACATTCTTCTGACCCACGGACACCATGACCACATCCTCGGTCTTTGCCCGCTGCAGGAGCAGTTCGGCGGCAAAATCGTGATCCATGAAAAAGAGGAAGCGTTTCTGAGCGACGATGAACTGTCCTACCGCCGTGCATTTCAGCTCGATCTGCCGCATGTGGCGCATGCGGATATTCTTGTCAAAGACGGCGACGAATTGCCGTTTGGAGACAGCGCCATCAAGGTGCTCTTTACGCCCGGCCACACGCGCGGCAGCGTTTGCTATCTGCTGCATCCGTATCTTTTTTCCGGCGATACCGTTTTTTATGAATCGGTCGGCCGAACGGATTTGCCGACCGGCAACACCTTACAGTTGCTCACGTCGGTACGCCGTATCGGCGCGCTGGAAGGGGAATGGAAGATTTTACCTGGTCACGGCGAACAGACGACGCTTTCACACGAAAAGAAGTATAATCCTTATATGAGTAAACCCCGGAGATAATATATGAATCTCGTAATTGAAAACCACACGTATCAATATGAAACAGAAAAGATGCTGCGCGTATTTTTTCCTGCAACGAAGATCGCAGTCACGCCGGTACGCAACGAGGAGGCGGACTATGTTTTGACCGCCTGCAAACCGGAGGAAAATGGCGTGCTGCTGCACGTTTCCTATTCGCTGCTTGGCAAAAGCGCCGGTTTAGAGAAACATGTTTATTTGACTGAATGTCAGTTTGACGATACGGCAGACGACCTGTATGAACGCAGACTTGTGCAGATGCTTTATGATCTGTTGCTGGAGCTGACCGGATACACGCCGCCGTGGGGCATTCTCACCGGTGTAAGGCCGGCTAAGCTGATGCTGCGTTTGTCGCAGGGATATGGGGAGGCTGCGGCCTGTCGCTATTTTATGACGGAGCTGCGCGTGAGCGAAGAAAAAACAGCGCTTGCGCTCTCTGTTGCCAAGACTGAAACACCGATCACGCTGGAAAGTCAGCCGCGTTCTTTTTCGTTGTATGTATCCATCCCGTTTTGTCCAAGCCGCTGCAGCTACTGCTCGTTTGTCTCGCATTCCAACGAGCAGGCAAAAAAGCTGATCCCCGGGTATGTGGAATTGCTTTGCAAGGAAATAGCGGAAACCGCCAAGATCGCGCGGCAGCTTGATCTGCAGCTTGCA
>CACWJV010000077.1 GCA_902761265.1 Oscillospiraceae bacterium
CTGCAGCGAAGCTGCATCATCACTCGCAAAAAGCCGCCGGCCTTGGAGTGTCCTTCCGCAGGGCACCCTTTTTGCCGACGGCTTTTTCTCTTATTTGTTTTGCGCAAACGACTGCTCGTCGCTCTTGCGGATCTCGGCGCGCTTGATTTTGCCGCCGACGGTCTTGGGCAGTTCGTCCACATATTCGATCACACGCGGATATTTGTACGGCGCGGTCATCTTTTTGACGTGGGTCTGCAATTCCTTGGTCAGCTCCGGCGACGGTGTGTAGCCCTTCGCAAGCACGACGGTCGCTTTGACAATCTGGCCGCGGATCGGGTCGGGCGCGCCGGTGATCGCGCATTCCACCACCGCGTCGTGGGCCACAAGGGCAGATTCCACTTCAAACGGGCCGATGCGGTAGCCCGAGCACTTGATCACGTCGTCGTTGCGGCCGACAAACCGGTAGTAGCCGTCGCTGTCGCGCCAAAGGACATCGCCCGTGTTGTAGCCGATGCCGCCAAGCTTTTCTTCGGTCTGCTCGGGGTTCATGTAATAGCCGGTAAACAAGCCGACCGGCGGATGGTTCTTGACGTCCATGATCGTCAGCGAGCCTTCCTCACCGTCTTCGCAAACGTTGCCGTCGCTGTCGAGAAGCTGGATATCAAACAGCGGATTGGGTTTGCCGGTGGAGCCCTCCTTCGGCGCAAACCATTCGCTGCCGAAGTTCGCCATCAGCACCGGGCCTTCGCTTTGGCCGAAGCCCTCATAGATCTGGTGGCCGACGCGTTCCTTCCACTGCTTGACCACCTCGGGGTTGAGCGGTTCACCCGCCGTGCAGCAATGGTGCAGACACGACAGATCAAACTGCGAAAGATCCTCCTGCAGCATAAAGCGGTACATCGTGGGCGGTACACAGAACGTGGTGACCTGATACTGCTGCACCTTTTCGAGCAAATGCTTCGGGTTGAAACGGCCGACCATGTCATAGCAAAAAATCGTGGCGCCGCACAGCCATTGGCCGTAGATCTTGCCCCAGCCGAACTTGGCCCAGCCGGAGTCGGAAACGCTCATATGAAGCCGGTTTTCCTCCACATGCTGCCAGTATTTCGCCGTTACAATATGGCCGAGCGGATGGGCAAAATTGTGCTGCACGAGCTTCGGCATCCCGGTTGTGCCGGAGGTGAAATAGACGAGCATCACATCGTTCCAGCGCGTGGCTTTGTCGCCCGTCGGGCGGGCGAACACGTCGGAAAACTTTTCCATCTCGGCGTGCAGATCAAGCCAGCCTTCGCGCTGCTTTCCAACGAGGATTTTGTTTTGCAGCGACGGAATTTCGGGGTCGGACGCCTCCATCTGCCCTACCACAAAGTCGTCGTCCACACAGACGACCGCCTTGATTTTGGCCGCATTGCCGCGGAACACGATGTCTTTTTTGGTGAGCTGGAGCGTCGCCGGGATCAAAATCACGCCCAGCTTGTGCAGCGCCGTTGCGCAGACCCAGTATTCCCAGCGGCGCCGCAGGATCATCATGACGACGTCGCCTTTTTTGAGGCCGAGGCTTTGGAAAAAGTTTGCAACCTTGTTGGACAGCTTTTTGATGTCGGTAAAGGTAAAGCTGTGCTCCTCCCCTTCCTCGTTGACCCAAAGCAGCGCACGCTTGTCCGGTTCGTGGTCGGCCCAGGCGTCCACCACGTCAAAGCCGAAGTTGAAGATTTCGGGCACGTTGATCGTGAACTTGTCGCGGAATTCCTCGTAGGAATCGAAGTAGATCTGCGGCAAATATTTTTTCAGCAAATAATCCAATTTGAACACTCCTTTGCTGCGCCCTTATTCGGCAATCACTGTCAGGAACCGCGCCTTCACATCGGAGCCGCAGCGCTGGCCGTGCGGGATGCGCGGATTGAAGTAGATTGAGTCGCCGGCGTTCATGGTAATCTCCTTATTGCCGAGCGTGATGATCACGACGCCCTCGAGCACAAGGTTGAATTCCTGGCCGCCGTGGGTGATCGGCTTGGCCGGCACGTCGGTCGGCTCCAGCGTGACCAGCAGCGGCTGCATGATCTTGTTGCCGTAGCGGTACGCGAGGTCTTCAAAGTGGTATTCCGGGTTGCGGTTGACGCGTTTGCCCTCGCCGCGGCGGATCAGATGATAGGTGTCGAGCCACGCCGTGTTGCCGGTGATGATCTCGGTGAAGTCCACCTTGAACTTTTGCGCAATCTCATAGATCAGGCTGATCGGCACGTCTTTGCCGTTTTCTTCATACGAGGCATATACCGCGGGATCGACGCCGAGTTCCTTTGCCAAATCTTCGATCGTATAATCGCTGACTTCGCGCAGTTCTCTGAGGCGCGCGCCGATTTCCTGATAGTTGTCCATTGTCAACGCTCCTTTGAAAATAACTTGCCCGTTTTGCGGGCGAGGATGCTTTCTTTTTATTATACATCTATTTGCTTTATTTGAAAAGAGGTTTCGTCCAAATTGTCGAAAAAATTTACCGATGCAGTGCGTTAAAGCTGCATCACCTGCCGCACGGCAACCGCCACACCGTTTTCGGCGTTGCTTTTCGTAAGAAACCTTGCGGCCCGTTTGCACGCGTCGCTGCCGTTTTCCATCGCGTATCCGTAATAGGCGAACCGCAGCATCGGGCAGTCGTTTTCCGCGTCGCCGAACGCCATGCACTGCCGGGGCAAAACGCCCAGATGGCGGCAAAGCGCCTGCAGCGCGGTGCCCTTGTCGGCGCCGGCGCGGGTCAGGTCGATACTGATCGGGAACGACGTTGTTACAGCAAGATCGCTGCGGCCGCAAAGGTTGTTCCACACGGCGCGGTATTGCGTCCGGTCCGTCAGATACACGGTCAGCTTTTCGGCGTTTCTCGTTTGCAGCACGTCGCGGAAATCGTCGCACAAAACCATCCCGGCGCGTGCCTGCTCGATGAAATCCGCCGGAAACACACCGTAGGGGAAAAAGTCCTCCTTGTCCTTTTGGGCGTAGCTTTGTCCGCCGGCATACAGCTCGATGAACGCCGGAAAGCCGTCGAGGTAATCGAGCAGCGCCCCGCACTGCGCGGCCGACAGCGCGTGCTCATGCAGCACACGCTTTGCCCTGCGGTCAAACACGGCGGCGCCGTTGGAGAAGATAATATAGTCGATGTCGGGCACCTGTTCACACACGTCGCCGAAAATCGACAGCGTGCGGCCGGTGGCAACGGCGATTTTGGCGCCGGCGTCGTGCGCGGCACGCAGCGCGGCTTTGTTTTCCTCGCTCACGGTCACATGGTCGGGGTTCATCAGCGTGCCGTCAAGGTCGAGCGCAATGAGTTTGATCATAGAGCGTTCCTTTCTTTATCCCTGCCGCAGGTATTGTCCGGTCAGACTTTCTGCACAGTCCATGAGTTGTTCCGGCGTGCCGCTTTTGACAATTCTGCCGCCGTGGACGCCGCCGCCCGGACCCATGTCGATCACATAGTCCGCGTTGCGGATGACGTCGAGGTCGTGTTCAATCACGATCAGCGTGGCGCCGCTGTCGATCAGCCGGCGAAACACCGAAAGCAGCGTTTCCACATCCAGCGGATGCAGCCCCACGGTCGGCTCGTCAAAGACAAAAACGGCGCCCGTCTGTCCCCTGCCCATTTCGCTGGCGAGCTTGAGCCGCTGCGCTTCGCCGCCCGAAAGGCTCGGCGTTGCCTCTCCGAGCGTCAGATAGCCCAGCCCGAGTTCGCTGAGGATGGACAGCCGTTTTGCAACCAGCGGCAGATCGGCGCAGGCGTCTTTCGCTTCGTCAATGCTCATCGCCATCAAATCCGGGAGCGAAAAGGATCTTCCGTCTTTTCCGGTGCGGCGCAGCAGATTGGCTTCTTTGCAATAGCGGCCGGAACGGCAGTCGGGACACGAGATCTCCACGTCGGGCAAAAACTGCACGTCCAGACTGATCGTGCCCGTACCGTCGCAAACCGGACAGCGCAGCCGGCCGGTGTTATAGGAAAAGTCGCCGGCCTTCCAGCCGCCTTTTTTGGCCTGCGGCGTTTTGGCAAAAACCTTGCGCAGCTCGTCGTGGACGTTGGCGTAGGTTGCAACGGTGGAGCGCACGTTGACGCCGATCGGTGTCGCGTCGATCAGCTTGACGCTGCCGATTTGCGGCGCGTCCACAGCTTTGACGTGGGCGGGCAGCGGCCGGCCGCCGAGCTGCGCCTCCAGCGCCGGAATCAGACTTTCAAGGATCATCGTCGTTTTGCCGGAGCCGGACACGCCGGTCACGGCAATCATGCGGCCGACCGGGAAATCAGCCTCCAGCGGCTGCACCGTGTGGATCTGCGACGTGGACAGATGGATGCGGCCGCGCGCAAACAGCGCGTCGGGCGGGAGCGGCCGACGCAAATCAATGGTCTTTTTGCCGGACAAAAACGGGCCGATCTGCGAGTTTGGATCGCGCATCACGTTTTCGATCGCGCCCTGCGCAATGACCGTTCCTCCGGCGGCGCCCGCCCCGGGGCCGAGCTCGATCAGATGGTCGGCTTCCTTTAAAATATGGGTATCGTGGTCCACAAGCAGCACGGAGTTGCCGTCGGCGATCAGATCGTGCATCACGCCGAACAGGCCCTCCATATTGGACGGATGCAGACCGATGGACGGCTCGTCCAGTACATAGAGCACCCCCGTGGTGCGGTTGCGCACCGCGCGCGCCAATTGCATCCGCTGCCGCTCGCCGGTGGAAAGGGTGGACGCCGCACGGTCAAGCGTCAGATAGGACAGACCGAGATCCAGCAGCCGCCGCGCAACCAGCCGGAACGAATCGCAGATGCTTTGCGCCATCGGGCGCATCTTTTCGGGCAGCGACGCCGGCACGCCGTCCACCCATTTTACCAGATCGAGCAGCGTCAGCCGGCACACGTCGGCCAGCGACACCCCGCAAAGCAGCGGCGCGCGGGCGGAATCGCTCAACCGGGTGCCGCCGCAGTCGGGGCAGATTTCCTGCTTTAAAAATTTTTCCACCCGCTTCATGCCTTTTTCGTCCTTGACCTTCGACAACGCGTTTTCAACCGTATAGGTCGCGTTGAAATAGGTGAAGTCCATATCCCCTGCCGCGCCGCTGGTCTTGTTTTGATAGATGATGCGTTTTTTCACCGCCGGGCCGTGAAACACAATGTCGCGCTCCTCGGGAGTCAGTTCGCAAAACGGCACGTCGGTGCGCACACCCATTTCGCGCGCAATGTCTTTCATCAGCGACCACATCAGCGTTTGCCACGGCGCCACGGCGCCTTCGTCGATCGACAGCGATTCGTCGGGAACGAGCGTGCTTTCGTCAACGGTACGCACAATGCCGGTGCCGTCGCAGCGCTTGCACGCGCCCTGGCTGTTAAACGCCAGCTCCTCCGCGCCCGGCGCATAGAAGACGGCGCCGCACGTTTCGCACACCAGCGGCTGTCCGGCCGCCACCGCCAGCGACGGCGGCACATAGTGGCCGTTGGGACAGCGGTGCGACGCCAGGCGCGAAAACATCAGCCGCAAACTGTTCAGCAGCTCCGTCCCTGTGCCGAACGTGCTGCGGATACCGGGCACGCCCGGCCGCTGCCGGAGCGCCAGCGCCGCCGGCACATACCGCACGTCGTCCACCTGCGCCTTTTGCGCCTGAGTCATGCGGCGTCTTGTATAGGTTGACAACGATTCCAAATACCGCCGCGACCCCTCTGCGTATAAAATGCCCAGCGCCAGCGACGATTTGCCGGAGCCGGACACCCCTGCGACGCCGACGATTTCACCAAGCGGAATATCGACGTCGATCTGTTTCAAATTATGCACCCTGCCGCCGCGCACTTCAATTTGCGCCGGGGCTTTGGCTGCGTTGTTCATACCGGTTCACTCCCAAAAAAAAGAAAAAAATGCTTGACAACAGCGAAAGTTTATTGTATGATAGATACACAGTTAGCGGCAGCTAACGCATTGTCCTCCCTAAAACCGGCGGCACACTGTCAGGTGCTGCCGGTTTTTTTGCCGGTTGCCGCTCAGGCAAAAAACGCGTCGCGCTGCGACAGCAGCCACGCTTTGACGGCGGGCAAGCTTTCTTCTTCGCATTCGAAGGTTTCGCGCGTCAGTTCCGATTCGTCCACAGCCGAAAACGCACGCAAGCCGCTCCACACCGCCGCGCGCAGGTATTCCGTGTCGTCGATCTTTTCGATATAGATCGTGTAGTTGAAAATCTTTTGTCCCCAGGCCGCTTCTCCCGGGTGTTCGGTTTGCGAGCCGTAATAGGGGTTATAGGAGCCGTCGATGCGCGAGCCGCCGATCAACCATTCATACAGCGGAATAAACAGTTCCTGGTTCATCTTGCTGTTCCTTTCTTTTGTTTCGTTTTTTGCAGGATCCGCGCCGCCAGCCACACGAGCAGTCCTGTCGCCGCAAACCCGAGCGCCGCGCCGGCGCTGTCTACGGCGATATCCGCCCATTGAAACGTCCGTCCCGGGATCAGAAGCTGGTGCATTTCGTCGCCGGCCGCGGTCAGCACACAGCCGAAAAAGCCGCACAGCAGCCCTTTTTTTTTTTTTTTTAAGGTGAGCAGCAGCGCACACACAAGCGCGCCCAGATAGCAAAACTCCGCGAAATGCGCCAGCGTGCGCACGCTTTTTTGCAGCGACTGGACTGTTTCCGCCTGCCGTTCGGGCGGCAGCGACGAAAACGACGGCGACACCGTGCGAAGCAGCGTTTCAATCAACGAGGTGCTGGTCCGGTCCGACTGCGGGGCCGCTTCGGCCGAAAAATGAAAAATCGTAACCAGATGCAGCACCAGCAGCACCGCGATCACGCCGCGCAGCAGATACAACGTTATCTTCTTCCTGTTCATGGATACGTCCTTTCGGATGAATTGTCCCTATTATACGCTATTTTTCCCGGTCGGTCAAGCGCAAAAAAACGCTCCGCTTCATTTGCGCGGAGCGTTTTCGTTTTTCTTACATCATGGTGTAGGACCCGGAGAACGCGTTGTTATACTGTGCGCCGCTGGTCGTTTGCAAAAAGGCGGACGGCACGGTAAACTGGACGTTGGAGCCTTCCGGCACCGAAAGCTCACTCAGGTCGATCGTGATATATTGGTAGCCGTCGGCGTTTTTGGAGCTGCTGCGCACAGAGCACGGCGCGCTCTTTTGTTCCCCGTCCACCTTGACGGTGATGGTCTGGTTGTTGTTTTGGAACGAGCCGTCCCAACCCTTGGAATCAATCGTGACAACCATCTTCTTGTCACCGGTCGTGGCGATATCGTTGATGACAACCGTCTTGGACGTGCGCGTGGCCGAGGTGGTCGGTGCGGCGGTCGTCGCGCGGGTGGTCGTGGTATTGACCGGGGAGACCGTGGGCACCGTCGGCGTGGTTGTCGGCACGGTGGGTCGCGTCGTCAGATACGGGTTTACCGTCGGCATCGTCGTATAGATCGGGCGCGTGGTGTAATACGGCGACGAGGGCAGCGTCGGGCTGACGGTGACATAGGTCACGCCGCCGGCGTTTTGCGAGGTGATTACCGTCGGCGCCGTCATCCCCGGCACGGTCAGCGACACGTTGGGGTCGGTTGTGGGCGCGGTCGTTGTGACCGACGTGGTCACAAACTGCGTGGTGGCCACGGTTTGCATCGTTTCACCCTGCATCGTTGTCAAAATCACGGTTCCGTCGTCAACCGTCGGGGCCGAAATCGAAACGTCGCTGGAAAACGGATCGGACGAAGCATCCGTATCCGTGGTGGTTGTGTTGGGATCAAAGGTAAACGAAGGCAATTCGGGTTCGTTGTTGTTCTTGCACGCGGCAAACAGCACGGCCAAAGCCAGCACCAGCACCACCGCAATGAGTTTCTTGCGCATCGCAGACATCCCCTTCCCGAAAATTTTTTTAGAACGATTTATTATACAATAAATCGGCGCACCTGTCAATCGTCTTTTGCAAGGAATTGTTCCGGATGCTTCTGGATATATTCTGCACCCTGCAGTTTAATCTTAGTTAAAAGATCCCCGGCGGCAAAGTTTTCATCCGCCGCGGCGATTTTTTTGGGATCGAGCGACGTGGTCTCGTCGTTTTCGTCAAACATCGTGACAAGCATCTGCATATCCGCGTCGAAGTCATGCAGGCCGATCAAAGCAAGCGCCGGCAGCAAACGGCCGGTCAAAAGCGTGCTGCTCTCTTTGAAAAAGGCGGCCGCCGTTTTGTCGGATGTAAACACATCGAGCACATAGATCATCTGCTGCACGTCGGACAGCTTTTGAAACGCGCCCTCGGGGTCGTCGGCTTTTTGCAGCGGAATCTGGATCGAGAGCGCCGTGCCCTCGAGCAATTCTTCTTTCGGCGCGCCGGCAATCGCCGCTGCGGTCAGCGGGTAATACTTTTCCTTGAGTTCCACCAGCCGGCGCATTTCGCGCTCCTGCGCGTGAAACGTCTTTTGGTGCGCGCGATAGGCCTTCGCGGCTTTGCGAAAGAGAAACGACGCGCCAACGGCCACCACCACAAGGGCGATGGCATACGGCCAGTAGTTGCGGAACCAATCAATCACAGCTTGCATCTTTTATTCCTCCAACAGTGCTTTATATAGCTCGGCCTTTTTAAAGCCGGTCTCCTGCGCCGCCTGTTTGGCTGCGGCGGAGGCGGACAACCCGTCCGCGAGATACTGCTTTGCGAGATTTTGCGCTTCTT
>CACWJV010000078.1 GCA_902761265.1 Oscillospiraceae bacterium
TATATAATATGTCAAGTGCTTGGGCCTGTAGCTCAGTTGGGAGAGCGTTCGGTTCGCATCCGAGAGGTCGAGAGTTCGAATCTCTTCAGGTCCACCAAAACAATGAAACCCCTTGATTTCAAGGGGTTTCGCGTTTTTTCAGGAGGTGCAGTGCGGATGAAACGGGAGCTGGAGCATTTTTCCATCGGTGCGTCCTACGGCGGCAATCAGGACTGGTTTCCGACCTTTATGATGCGCGTCGGCGGCTGCGGCGCCGAAACCGCCTGCGACAGCAGCGTCTATTTTGCGCTGCATCGCGGGCTTTCAAAGATCGCGCCTGCAAACTGCGCCTCGCTGACTAAGCAGGACTATATCGACTTTGCCTATGAGATGAAGCCCTATCTGTCTTCGCGCATGTCCGGGATCGACCGGCTGGACATCTATATCGACGGTTACGCGCAGTTTTTGAAAGACCGTGGCGAAACAAGGCTGACGATGGAGCCGCTTTCCGGCCACGCGCCGATTGAAACAGCCAAACAGGCGGTGAAAGAGCAGATCGACGCCGGGGTTCTGATCCCGACGCTCATTTTGCGCCACCGCGACAAGGCGTTCGAAGACTATGTGTGGCATTGGTTTTTGCTCAACGGCTACGACGAACGTGAGCGTGGCTTTTTCGTCAAAGCTGTGACCTACAGTGAATTCGAATGGCTGGACTTTGAAAAGCTTTGGAACACAGGCTATGACCAGCGCGGCGGGCTGGTGCTGTATCGGCTGAAATAAAACCAAGCGGTGCGTCGGCATCGCTTGGTTTTTTATGGTATGCTTTATTCAATCATCTGTGCAAAGTCTGCTTCCGAAATCACGGGAATGCCGAGATCGTTTGCTTTTTGCAGCTTACTGCCCGCATCCTCGCCGGCGAGCACATAGGTCGTCTTTTTCGAAACGGACGACGCCGTTTTGCCGCCGCGCGCTTCAATGATCGCCGACGCCTCCTTGCGTGTGAACTGCGACAGCGTGCCGGTGAGCACAAAGGTCTGTCCGGCAAAGCGGTCGTCCACAACCTCCGACTGCGACTGCATATTAAGCCCGCTTTCCCTGAGCCGTTCGATCAGTTCACGCGACGCTTCCAGCGAAAAGAAATCGACTACGCTTTTTGCCATGATTGCACCGAAGCCGTCGATGGCGAGAATCTCGTCTTCGTCAGCCGCCATAATCGCGTCCATGGAGCCGAAATGTTTTGCCAACAGCGCGCCGGCCTTTTGTCCGATATGCCGGATGCCCAGCGCAAACAGCAGGCGGGACAGGTCGTTTCCCTTTGCCTTTTCGGCGGCAGCCAGCAGATTTTCCGCGCTCTTTTCGCCCATACGGTCGATCTCGGCGATGTCCTGCTTTTTGAGATGGAACAGATCGTCCGCCGTGTGGACGAGCCCTTTTTCCACAAAGACCTCCAGCACCGCTTCGCCCATACCCTCGATATCCATCGCGTCGCGTGAGCAAAAGTGGATCAGCGTGCGCAAAAGCTGGCTCGGGCAGTCGGGGTTGACGCAGCGGATGGCGGCTTCGTCCGCTTCGCGCACCACCGGCTCGCCGCACGACGGGCAGGTTTGCGGCATTTGGTACGGTTCGGCGTTTTCGCTGTGGCGTACAACGGCTACCACCTCGGGGATGATATCGCCGGCTTTGCGGATGCGCACCGTATCGCCGATGCGGATATCCTTTTCGGCGATGAAATCCTGATTGTGCAGCGTAGCGCGGCTGACTGTGGAGCCGGCAAGCAGCGTAGGTGCAAACACACCGGTCGGCGTCAATACGCCGGTGCGGCCGACGTTGATCTCGATATCGAGCAGCGTCGTCTCTTTTTCTTCGGGCGGATACTTGAACGCGATGGCCCATTTCGGAAACTTCGATGTGGAGCCGAGTACGTCGCGCTGGGCGAAATCATCGACCTTGATCACCGCGCCGTCGATATCGAACGGCAGTGAGCCGCGCTTTTCGCCGATGCGTGCAATCTCCTGCAGCGCCTCGTCGATGGTTTTGCACGGCGTATAAAACGGGACGGTGGTAAAACCGAGCGAGCGCAGATAATCGAGCGACTGCTTGTGTCCGCGCAGTGTTTCGCCCTGCAACTGCTGTACGTTGAATACAAAAATATCGAGCTGTCTTGCGCGTGTGATGCGGCTGTCCTTTTGCCGCAGCGAACCGGCCGCCGCGTTGCGCGGATTTTTAAACGGCTTTTCGCCCTCGTTTTCCTGCTTTTCGGTCAGTGCGAGAAAGACTTCCTTCGACATATAGACTTCGCCGCGCACTTCAAGATAGGGCAGCGGCGTGCTGATGCGCATCGGGATGGAGCGCACCGTTTTGAGGTTGCTCGTGATATCTTCGCCGACCCTTCCGTCGCCGCGGGTGGATCCGCGCACAAACACGCCGTTTTCATATTCCAGGCTGACCGACAAACCGTCGATCTTCGGTTCCACGATATACAGCGGATTTGCGACCGCTTCTTTCACCCGTTTGTCAAACGCGCGGATATCCTCGTCGGAAAAGCCGTCCTGCAAGCTCTCCATCACGACAGTGTGTTCCACAGGCGTGAATTGATCGCTCGCTTTGCCGCCGACGTGTCTGGTCGGGGAATCGGGCGACGCGAGCGCGGGATATTGCTCCTCGAGGGCAATCAGTTTGTGCAGCAGACGGTCGTATTCGAAATCCTCGATTTCGGGTTCGTCGTTTTCATAATAGCGCTTGTTGTGATAATTGATCGTTTCGCAAAGCGCCTGCATCTGCCGGCGGATTGGTTCCAGTTCGTTCATATCGGTTCCTCCGATCACAATTCTATTAATATTTTACCACAGATCGCTGCAAAAAGCGAGAGGAGGAGCAAAGTTTTTTTCGGTACATATATTCCGATATTGAAAATAATTTGTTAAATTGCATAAATATTTCCAAAAACGCTTTCTTTTTCTGTTTCAATGTGCTATACTATGCTCAGAAGGAAACTTCCCCAAGAGGGGTTGACATAGAAAGGAGTTGTCGGTTATGAAAATTACAGTGATCGGCAGAAAATGCACACCCAGAGATTCGTTCAAAGAACGTGCGGAAAAGCGTCTGCGCAAAGTGGAAAAGTTTTTCCCGGACGAAGTGGAAGCCAAAGTGACTGCAATCGTTGAAAAAAGCGAGCAGATCGTTGAGGTGACCATCTTCCATGACGGTATGATCTTCCGTTCCCAGGAGCGGGCGATCAATATGAACGACGCGCTGGATCGTTGCGTGGATTCCCTGGTGCGGCAGATCCGCAAAAACAAGACTCGTGTGGAAAAGAAACTGCGTTCCGGCGCCTTTGAAGCGTTTGAGGCGATCGACACGCTGGAGAGCGAGGACACCTATGACGTTGTCCGCTCCAAGGAGATCGTGCTGAAACCGCAAAGTGTGGAGGAAGCGATCCTGCAGATGAATCTTTTGGATCACCAGTTCTATATGTTCCGCAACAGCGCCGATGAAAAGGTCTGTGTGGTCTATGCAAGAAAGGACGGCGGCTACGGCTTGCTTGTGCCGACGGACGATTGATTTTTTCGTCGACTTATGATACAATATCTGCCGGTGGCTTGCCGCCGGCATTTTTCTTTTGAGGTTTTGATTATGGAAATACGTTTTGTGGTGCCCTGTCTGCTGGGGCTTGAAAAGCCGATTGCCGACGAGATGAAGGCGCTCGGCGCGGCGGACGTTGTAAGTGAAAACGGACGCGTGCTGTTTTCGGGCGACTGGAACCTGCTTGCCCGCGCCAACATCTGCGCGCGCTTTGCCGAACGGATTCAGATTCTGGTTGGCACATTTGAAGCGCGCAGCTTTGAAGAATTGTTTCAGGGTACCAAGGCGCTGGAATGGGAAAACTGGATCGGCAAAACCGACGCCTTTCCCGTCAAGGGCTATTCGCTCAACTCTACATTGTTTTCCGTCAGCGACTGTCAGTCGATCATCAAAAAGGCGGTTGTGGAACGGCTGAAAATCAAGTATCTGCTGCAATGGTTTGACGAAACCGGCCCGGTGCACCAGATCCAGTTTTCGATTATGAAAGACCGGGTCAGCCTGCTGCTCGATACATCGGGCTACGGACTGCATAAACGCGGCTACCGGCTGGAAGCCGGCGGCGCACCGATCAAGGAAACGCTTGCGGCGTCGCTTTGCTGGCTGTCGCGCGTGCGTCCCTATCACACGATGTACGACCCGATGTGCGGCTCCGGCACCATTTTGATCGAAGGTGCCCTGCTGGCACATAATATTGCGCCGGGCAAAAACCGCAGCTTTTCCGCGGAGCGCTGGGACCAGATGCCGCAGGAAATCTGGCAGTTGGAACGTGACCGCGCCCGGGAGGCGGAAATCAAAGAAAGCGATTTTCACGCCTTTGGCAGCGATCTGGATCCGCACGCGCTCTCGCTTGCAAAAGCCAACGCCGAACGCGCCGGCGTCGCGCATCTGATCGAGTTTGAACAGCGTGATCTCAAAGATTTTGCACCGCAAAGCGAAAAGGGGACGCTGATTACCAATCCGCCCTATGGCGAACGGCTGCTGGATGTGAAGGCGGCGGAGGAAATCTACCGGCTGATGGGGCAAAAATTTGAACGCCGCCACGGCTGGTCCTATACAGTGATCAGCCCGTCGGATGATTTCGAATACTTCTTTGGCCGCAAAGCGGACAAACGCAGAAAGCTGTATAACGGCATGATCAAATGTCAGGCTTATATGTATTTTAAATAAACGACGACCTGCTGCAGATGGGTATCCTTTTTGCAGCAGGTTTTTGCTATTATTGCCAAATAACAGTTGAATTTTTCAAAGAAGTCCGTTATAATGAATTTAACTATATTTTTGGGAGGAAAACGCGTATGCACAACAGCAGGATCTCCGGCCGGCTGTGGTTCAATATGATATTGTTCGGTCTGGTCGGTCAGCTCGCATGGAATGTTGAAAACATGTATTTCAACACCTTCCTGTACAACAAAATCTATGCCGGCGTATCCCAAACTGCGATTGACGGCGCGATCCCCGTGATGAGCGCGATCAGCCTGATGGTCGGATTGTCGGCGGCAACGGCAGTGATTACGACCTTTCTTATGGGCACACTCAGCGACCGGCTCAACCGGCGCAAGCTGTTCATTTCGGTCGGCTACATCCTGTGGGGCGTTGTTACGGCGCTGTTCGGTCTGATCTCGCGCAACAGCATTGCGGCGCTGCTGCATTTGTCGGACGAAGTGAAGATTCTGACCGCGACGGTCTGGACGGTCATTTTGATGGACTGCCTGATGACGTTTATGGGTTCCACAAGCAACGACTCCGTGTTTAACGCGTGGGTCACTGATGTGACCGCGCCGGAAAACCGCCCGAAGGTGGAAACCGTGTTTGCCGCGCTGCCGCTCGTTGCAACAGGCGTGGTGGTCGGCATCGGCTCGCTGGCGCAGGCCGGTGTGATCGGCTACGATCTGTTTTTCCTCGGCCTCGGCGGCTTCGTGATTCTGTGCGGTGTGCTCGGTCTGTTTACACTCAAAGAGCCGGAACACCGGATCCGTCATAGCAGCGCGAACTATTGGAGCGATCTGTTCTACGGCTTTCGTCCCTCTGTGATTCGCACGCACAAGCAGCTCTATCTTTCGCTTGCAACACTCGGCTTTTTCGCCATTGCCGTGCAGGTCTTTTTCCCGTATCTGCTGATCTATTTGCAATATGTGATCCTGCCGACCGTACCGGCGTTCGATTTGTTTGACGCGTCCTATTATATCTGTGCGGCCGTGTGCGTGGTTGTGCTGGTTGCCGGCATCGTCACGCTGCTGCGGCTCGGCAACAAAGACAAGAAAAAAGCGCTCATTCCCGGCGCGCTGTGCTTTTTGGCGGGTCTTGTGATTCTGGGCTTTGCCCACGATATCCGGCTGTTGCTTTTGGGACTTGCGCCGACTGTGATCGGCTATGCGTCGCTGATGATTATGCTCAACGCTGCCGTCCGCGACTTTACGCCCGAAGACAAAGCCGGACAGTTTCAGGGCATCCGCATGATTTTCTATGTGCTGATTCCGATGGTGGTCGGCCCGATGCTCGGCAACGCCGCGTCCGTGTCCTCGGCCGTGCGCTATACCGATGAATTCGGTGTCTCCCAGGTTGCGCCGACGTCCGCCATGTTCTTGTGGTCGGCGGCGGTTGCGGCGCTGGTTTTCCTGCCGCTCATCTTTTTGATGAAAGCGGGCTTTCGCGTACACAAAGATACCGAAAAAACAGAATAAAAAATGATGATAAAGGAGCATTGATTATGAAAACATTATTGATCGGCGCCGGCGCGATCGGCGGCACAGTTGCGGTTCTCACCAAACACGCGGGCTACGACGTCCGGATTCTTTGCCACAGCAAGGCGACAAAGGATCTGATTGAATCCGAAGGGTTCTATCTGCACGGCGCGATGGGCGACTTGCATGAAACGTTTACCTGCTACGACAGCTTTGACGCGCTGCAAGACGAACGGTTTGATCTGATCATCATCGCCACCAAGTATCAGGCGATGTATGACGCAGCAAAAAAGGCGTTGCCGTATTTGACGCAAGACGGCCTTGTGGTCGGTATGCAAAACGGTATTCTGACCGATTCGCTCGCCGAAATCGTCGGCAAAGATCGTGCCGTCGGCGTGATGATCGGCTTCGGCGCAACACGCAACAAGGCGAACGACGTGACCATGACCTCCCTCGGTGAATTCTATATCGGGATGCCCGACGGCTATCATCCGCCCAAGCTTGACGATCTGCGCGACATGTTTCTTAAGGTGCTGCCTACGCAGATTTCCGACAACATCACCCGCCAGCAGTATTCCAAGCTGATCATCAATTCCTGCATCAATGCCTCGGCCGGTATCACCGGTCTGGTGCTCGGCAAAATGGTGGACGACAAACGCGCCCGCACGCTGTATCTTGCCATCGCCCGCGAGGGGATGCGCGTGGCCAAGGGGATGGGTCTCGATGTGCCGAAATACGGAAAATTGCTCAACTATAAGCTTTTGATGCTCATGGACAACGGCTATTACAATATGATCTGCCGCTTGGTCGTGATGCTTGTCTCCAAACTGAAATATAAAGACGTCAAGCCCTCCACGCTCCAGTCGCTGGAAAAGGGCGAAAAGACAGAGATTGATATCTTCAACGGCTATTTTGTGGAAAAAGGCAAGGAAGTCGGCGTGGCGACGCCGGTCAACGAAAAGCTCGTTGCTATGATCCACGAGATCGAGGACGGCAAACGCGCGATCACACCCGATAATCTGGAAGAATTCCGCGGTATACTGTACTGAGCTGACACGCCGCGAAAGAGGTGACAGACGATGATGAAACGAATTGCCGGCATCCTGATCGCGTTTTTGATGCAGCTCAACGCGCTGTTCGGCTTTTCCGCCGGCGTTGGCGACGCCGCTTCTGTTCCGGATGCGCTTTACGATCCGGACACGGTTGTGGACGTAATTGTGGAACTGAACGAGCAGAGCATGCTGGAATCGGTCAGCAGCAGCGAAGAGCGCGACGCGATGGTTGATTCCATCGACACCAGCGATCAGTATCAGCAGATACAGCAGGCGCACAGCCGGTTGAAAGAGACGATTCAAAAGAAGTTTGCCGAGGCTGATTTTACCTTTGGCTATGACTACAGCTTTGTGACCAACGGTATCTCCTTTGCCATTCCGTACCGCTTTCTTTCTGCACTCAAAAAGCTGTCCGGCGTCAAAGACGTGACGGTCAGCACCTCCTACAATGCACCGAGTACCGTGCTGCCGCTGGAGCCGGTTTCCGCCTACAGCGATCAGGACGCATTCACCGGTCTGCAGCAGGCGCACGAACGCGGCTATACCGGTAAGGGCACCGTGATCGCCGTTGTGGACACCGGATTCGAACTCGGCCACGAGGCGTTCGATTTTGAGGTGCAGGATCCGACCTATTCCAAACAGGACATCACCCTCAAATCGGCGTTCGGATTTCTCAATACGATCGTCCCGCGCTTCAGCGCACACTACATCTCCTCTAAAATCCCGTATCGCTGGGACTATGCGAAGGCCGACAAAGGCGTACACAATCCAAATTCCAACCACGGCACCCATGTGGCCGGCATTGTCGGCGGCAAAAGCAGCCAGCTCGTCGGCGCTGCGCCTGATGCGCAGCTATTGCTGATGAAGGTGTTCGATGACAAAAAAGACGCGGTGGCCAAGGAATACGTGATTCTCGCCGCGCTGGACGACTGCGTAAAGCTGAAAGCCGACGTTGTCAACCTGTCCCTCGGCTCCGAATGCGGACAGGCGCCCGACAACATCTTTACCGGCGCGGTGGTCAAACGGCTGCAGCGCGCCGGCGTTAACGTAGTAGCTTCCGCCGGCAACGCCGGATCGCTCGCGTCGTTCGACAATATCAGCGGCGCCGCCCTGAATATAGATTTATTCGATTACGGTACAACCAATTCTCCCGGCAGTTACGATTCTTTCCTTTCGGTTGCGTCGTCCGCAATCAGCAGCAGAACCTCTTTTTCGCCGCAGACAATCAGCCTGCCGGGTAACGGTTCTTTGATGATGAGCAGCTTTTCCGCCTGGGGCCCGACCGAAGATTTGAG
>CACWJV010000079.1:0-2415 GCA_902761265.1 Oscillospiraceae bacterium
TGCCGGGCGTTTGCGCACTTTGTCGGCGCCTTCAAGCACTTCAATGCTTTGGTCGCCGTATCCGCTTTTCTTTGCCATGCGTTTCTTTCCTTTCAGATAAAGGCGCAAGATTTGGCGAAAAATGCCGCACTGCGCCACCAAATATTGTATAGCTATTATATTTTACACATTTTTCAAAAAAAATCAAGTGTTTCGGTAAAGTTTGCCGAACAAATATTCGAACAGCAGAAAACCCGCTCTGCTTTTTTGCAGAACGGGTCGAAATAAAAAACTTATTTCTTAAGGGAAACAGCCTTTTTCGCTTTTGCAGCGATGTGTTCGGCGTCAAGACCGAACAGGTGCAGAAGCTTGACAGCCGGGCCGGAACGGCCAAAGGTGTCCTCCACACCGAGACGAAGCACGGGCACCGGGCAGGCTTCGGAAAGCACTTCGCACACCGCGCCGCCGAGACCGCCGATGATGCTGTGTTCTTCCGCCGTCACGATGGCGCCGGTTTCCTTTGCAGCTTTGATCAGCAGGTCCTTGTCGATCGGGCGTCGATACCGTCCGCTTTGAGCGCTTCGGCAGCGTCCAGCGCTTCGCTGACCATCAGACCGGTGGCAACGATGGTAACGTCGCAGCCGTCTTTGAGGGTGACGCCCTTGCCGAGTTCGAACTGATAATCGTCCGCATTCACACGCGGCACAGCCAGTCGGCCGAAACGCATATACACCGGACCCGGATGATCCGCAGCAGCCAGCACTGCCTGATAGGCTTCGATATCGTCGGCCGGGTTGATGATCGTCATATTCGGCACCACACGCATGAGCGCAATATCTTCGCAGCACTGATGGCTCGCACCGTCTTCGCCGACAGAAATACCGGCATGGGTTGCGCCGATTTTGACGTTGAGGTTCGGGTATGCGATGGAGTTGCGCACCTGCTCATAGGCTCTGCCCGCCGTAAACATGGCGAAGGAAGATGCAAACACGGTATAGCCTGTTGTGGCAAGACCGGCGGCAACACCCATCATGTTGCATTCTGCGATGCCGCAATCGATGAAACGGTCGGGATATTCCTTTTTGAATACGCCGGTTTTGGTCGCTTTGGCAAGGTCGGCGTCAAGCACGAGGATATCGTCACGCTGACCGAGCGCTTTGAGCGCGTTGCCGTATGCGTCTCTGGTTGCACATTTGATCACGTCTGCCATAATTACGCCTCCAATCCGGCAAGTGCCGCATCCAGCTCGGCCATTGCCTGTTCATATTGTTCGGCATTCGGCGCGGCGCCGTGCCATTCGCATTTGTCTTCCATATAGGAAACGCCCTTGCCCTTGATCGTCTTTGCGATGATGCAGGTCGGCTTGCCTTTGCAGGCTTTGGCCGCAGTGAAGGCGTCGTCGATCTGGTCAAAGTCATGGCCGTCGATGGTGATTACGTTCCAGCCGAATGCTTCGAATTTTTTGTCGATCGGGCACGGCGAGTTGACGTCGTCAAGCGCACCGTCGATCTGCAGATTGTTCCAGTCCACAATCGCGACAAGATTGTCGAGCTTGCGGTTGCCGGCAAGCATGGCTGCTTCCCAGACCTGGCCTTCTTCGATCTCACCGTCGCCGAGCGGCGCATAGACGCGGAAGGACTTGCCCTGCAGCTTGGCGCCGAGCGCCATGCCGACCGCCGTGGAGATACCCTGACCGAGAGAGCCGGTGCTCATATCCACGCCCGGCGTATATTTCATCGACGGGTGTCCCTGCAGAATGGAATCGGGCTGACGAAGCGTAGCGATGTGTTCCCACGGGAAAAAGCCTTTGAGCGAAAGCGCAGCATACAGCGCCGGCGCGGTGTGGCCCTTGGAGAGCACAAAGCGGTCGCGGTCTTCCCATTTCGGGTTTTTCGGATCCACGTTCATTTCGTGGAAATACAGATAGGTCACAATGTCGGCGATGGACAGCGAGCCGCCGGGATGGCCGCTTTTGGCGTGTCCTGTGCCTTCAATGACACCTTTTCTGACTTGGATGGCGAGCTTTTGCAGTTCGCGTTTTTCTTTCGTATCCATAACAAGCCTCCTTGTTTCTATTCAAAGCGCAGCGGTTATGCGTCCACCGCGTATTTTGCAATCAGATATTCGATGAGATCCGCCACAGCCCCGCGGTCGCAATGACAGGTGACAAGATCGACGATCTCTTTGATTTTTTTAGGCGCCTGACCGCAGCAAGCGGAAACGCCGACTGCTTTGAGCATTTCCCAGTCGTTGAAATAATCGCCGATCGCAGCGGTATGCGACGGATCAATGTTCAGCAGTTCGGCTACTTTCATAACGGCAACGCCTTTATTGGTGCCGCGGCCGACCACTTCAAACGACGCGACGGACGAGCGCATCAGATTGGACGTCTCGCCGTTGTTGCGCTGCGTCACATATTCCTGTACGCGGTTGATC
>CACWJV010000079.1:2425-11001 GCA_902761265.1 Oscillospiraceae bacterium
TCATCGGCGTCGGGCCGGTAAAGATCACCTTGCACCAGTCGCCGCCCGGCAGATCGCCGATCTTTTTATAGTACTTGCGTTCGAGTCTGCTGGACAGCGCCAGAATCAGCGCCGCAATATCCGGTCGTACCAAGCGTACCTGCGTGCAGGTAACAATTTGGACGCGGACAGAGGAAAACTTCTTGACAGCGTCGCGGATAATCTGCTCCGTTTCGGCGTCAATTGAATGCTTCCATAGGATCTGTTCATTTTTATAATCATATACACCGGCGCCGTTCAAAAACACGGCATAGCCGCTGTTCAGATGCAGTTTTTCAAAATGGCGGCGCATCGAAGCGATCGAACGGCCGGACGCGAGAATCATAGTTCCGCCGCAATCATAGACGAACCGCCGGATGGCATGACGGTTGCGGGACGGCAGATGGCGGCGTTTATCGTTGAGTGTTCCGTCAATATCGGACGCCAGAAGCCATCCGGATAAGGACTGCGGTTTATTCATAGCGTAACCCCCTTAAAAAAGCCTCGAAGTATTCGGGCAGTTCGCTGTCGATTTCAATGATTTGTCTGGTACGCGGGTGTTTGAACCCAATATGCCCGGCATGCAAGCATTGTCCCCCGAGCGATGTGATCACCTTTTTCGGACCGTAGACCGGGTCACCGGCAACCGGATGGCCGATATAAGCCATGTGGACGCGGATCTGATGGGTGCGTCCGGTTTCAAGCTGCACGCGCAGATGGGTGAAATCGCGGTATTGCGTCTCCACAAAGAAGTGTGTGACTGCGTGTTTTGAATTCTTTTGGGTGACCGCCATCTTTTTGCGGTCGGTCGGGTGGCGGCCGATCGGCGCGTCGACCGTGCCGGATTCGGTGTTCATGCGGCCGTAGACAACGGTCTGATACTCGCGCGAAAAGGAATGCGCCGCAATCTGTTCGGCAAGGGAAAGGTGGGCAAAATCGGTCTTCGCCACAATCAGCAGGCCGCTTGTATCTTTGTCGATGCGGTGCACGATACCCGGACGGATGACGCCGTTGATCCCGGACAAAGAGCCCTTACAGTGATACAGCAGCGCGTTGACGAGCGTGCCGTCCGGATTGCCCGGCGCCGGGTGAACGACCATGCCCTTTGGCTTGTTGACCACGAGCAGATCGTCGTCTTCATAACGGATATCCAGCGGAATATTCTGTGGCTCCACATCGAGTTCACGGTTCTGCGGCATCTGCACGGCGATCTTGTCGCCGGCGCGAACCTTATAGTTCTTGGTTACAGCAATGCCGCCGACTGTCACCGTACCGCTGTCGATCACCTTTTGCACGGCGGAACGCGTCAGCGTTGTGATGTTGGCACACAGGAATTTGTCAATTCGCTCCCCTGCCTGCGTTTCGTCAACGGTAAGAATAAAAGCGTCAACCATCGGTCTGTTCCTTCTGCGCTTTGCGCTGGCGCACCAGTTCATAGAGTTCGTAGATGATGATCGCCAAAGCGCCAACCGTGATCAGGCAATCCGCAAAGTTGAAAATATAAAACCGGACAAACAGCACTTCGATATAGTCCACGACGAATCCGCGGAACATGCGGTCGATCAGATTGCCCAAGCCTCCGGCCAGCACGCCGACCAGCGCACAATAGACCAGGCCGAAGCGGATCTTTTTGGAAAAGATCACGTACAATAAAACAACAAAAACAACAAGCGCAAGCAAGACCATCAGCGTGGTCTTGCCCTGCAGCATGCCCATCATGGCGCCGTCGTTTTCGGTGTAGTGAAGCTGCAGCACCTTCGGGATCAATACCAGCGGATCGCTGTCCTTCAGATGGCGCACCACAAGCACCTTCAAAAGCTGGTCGGCACCGGTCAGAACCAGCACCGACAGCAAAGTTAAACCTGCGAGCATAAAAAGCCTCTTAATCGTTATCGTCGTCGAAAATGTCGAAGTTCTTGGTCAGACGAAACTTGAACGGCTGCTGCGGTTCATCATCGTCATCATCGTCATCGTTGTCGATGTCCTCGTCTTCGTCATCATCTGCATCGGCAGTGTCGAAAGCATCGTCTTCGTCATCCGGCGCCTCAAATGGCGCTTCTTCAGCGTCCGCCGGTTCAAATTCCTCTTCGGGAACGATTTCTTCAAACGTCGGCAGCTCCGGGGCTGCATCGGCGTCAAAGACCTCCTGCGCCGTCTCCTCATGAGTCGGCTCATACGGCTGATAAGACGGCATGACAGGCGTGTCAAACAGCGACGGCTGTTCGGGCATTTCGGCTTTCGGCACAGATTCATTCAGGATGGATTCCATCTTGGCGATCAGGTCGTCCTGCGCGGCAAGATCAAAACTGTCTTCTGTTGCGGCAGTTTCCTCTGTAGTCGCTTCCGGTTCGGCTTCAGCAGCAGGAACAGCGTCGTCCATTTCCTGTAACGAGAAGACCGGGGCGGTCTCATGATTCGCTTCAAGTTCCGGGATCGCCGTTGACGCATCCAAATCGGACGCGGCATACTCGTTCGGGTCGATGCCCTCAACCTGCGGTACAAGGGCGGCCAGCATACGAAGCGCAGATTCTTTGAAGGAGAGAATCTCATTGCGCGTGGTCTCAATTTCAACATTGGCGCGCTCGATGATTTCCGCGGTTTTTTCTTTTGCGACCTTCGCATCTTTATAGGCAGCGCCCACAATGGCGGCTGCTTTTTCGTTGGCGTCGGCAATCACAGCGCTCGCCTGTGCGTTGACTTCGGCCACATACTTTTCGCTCTGCTCTTTGGCTTCGCCCATCACACGCTGCAATTCCTGCTTCGCACGGGCAAAATAAGCGTCGGCAGTCTCTTTCTTTTCGCGCGCATAAGCTTCGGCCTTCTGCTGGGTTTCGTTGAGGATGTTGTTCGCTTCCTCTTTGGCGTCGGAAACGATCGAAGCGGCGTCGGCATTTGCCGCGCGCATGGTCTCGTCCGCCACGGCCTGCGCCTTGACAAGCGCGGTGGCAATGGCATTTTTGCCGGCGTTATATTCGTCGATGATAGAAGAGAGCGAAGCAAACTTCTTTTTCATCGAGGCGTTTTCCGAAAGCAGCTCAGTGTAGCTGATATAGATTTCCTGCATAAAAGCATCCACGTCGGCGGCACGATAGGCACCGCGGCCGGCGGAGGTAAAGGTTTGCATTTTAATCTGATTCGGTGAAATCATAATCCGTTCCTCCTGTTATCCTTGGTTTCAAACGTCGGTTCAGCCGTAAAACGAGGTGGAGTCCACCTGGCTGAAGAAATCGCCGGAAAGCTCGGCAGCTTCGGGCACGATCAAATAAATATGTTCGGAAATGTTTTCGATCTTGGAATTACAGACATATTTCACACCGTCAAGAAAATCCAAAACACGACGTTCTTCGGCAACAGAAATCTTGGACATATCGCAGATCGTCACAACACCGCGATCGATCATACAATCCGCTACGTTTCGTGCGTCATCCATATCTTCGAGCACAAACAAAGCAACCTTGAGCTTCTGCGATGCCTTCGCGTTATTCATGTTATAAATATTAGCGTTGCTCTTTTTGCCTTTGGGCGCAGCCGATTCGCTTTGGGCGCCGTAAGGTTCGTAGGCAGCGGCCTGGTAGCCGGAAGACGCGCCGTAGTTTTGGTAACCGGCATTGACCTTGGGCGAGGATTTCGGAGCAGAAGCTTTGGGCGCGGATGGGGCGGGTTCTTCCGCGTAGCTTTCCTCTTCGTCCAGGTATTCGTCGTCATCGTAGTAATCGTCTTCGTCCTGGAAGGTAAACGCGTTCTTCACATTGTCTTTAATGGATTTAAAAAAGCTTTCTTTCATGTTTCTCTATCCTCCGTTTTGTTGTTTCAATATAATCTTGGTCCGAAGATGGACGAGCCGACACGTACAAGCGTTGCACCGCACTCGATAGCCTCGACATAATCCGAAGACATTCCCATCGACAAAATCTGCATATCTATATTATCTATATTTTTATGCCCGATGTCAACAAACATTGCATGCATTTTTTTAAAATATGCACATAATTTTTCTTTTTCTTCGCAAATTGGCGGTACTGTCATCAGCCCGCGTACATGCACATGCGGCATTTTTGCCATCTCTTCCAGCAGCAGCGGCAACTCCTGCGGAGGAAGACCCGTTTTGTTTTCTTCGCCTGCGATGTTTATTTCAATGAGGCAGTCCATAACTTTCTGGATCTTTTCGCACTGCTTTTCAATTTCCTTCGCGAGTTTCAGACTGTCGACCGACTGAATCATGGAAACATGCGGCACAATTTGGCGAACCTTATTTGTTTGGAGATGGCCAATCAAATGCGCCTCTACCCCGGAGAGATTCAAATAGTCCTGCTTGCCGAGAAACTCCTGCACCTTGTTTTCACCAATCAAATCAATGCCGCACGAAATCGCGTGATTGATAAAAACCGGTTCTACGGTTTTTGTTACAGCCATCAGCCGGATATCATTTTCACTGCGGCCGCTTTTTTCAGCAGCTTCACGGATGCGGGCGCGGATGAAACGAAGATTGTCTTCGATCGTCTTTTCACGAGACGTTATTGATAACTTTTCCGTCATACAAATTCTTTCCTTTCACAATCACGCGGTCATAAGCTTCCAGCACCGGCAGGTCGGGTGTTTTCTCCTCGTCGATTTCGCCGTTGCTCTTATAGTAGATGGCAGCCGCCGCCATCACATGGTTGTCCGCGTGATACAAAATTTTGATCGGTTTAAACACAACGCGTTTGCCGCTGAGCACATAAACACCGGTCAGGCCTTCCTCGTTTTCCACCAGCGCGTCGTTGCTGATGCGGAAGCCTTCATAAGTCTTGACCGTGATTTCGGCTTTTTCCTTGCGCAGCACCGAGAGTGCTTCATTCATCAGCGTGCATTTGAACACCACTGCCACGTCGCCATCCGACCGATTTGACACGCTTTGCACGCGCATCGGCAGGTCATATAAGCCCTTTTCCGGGAAACTGACGGTGACGTAGTAACCCTTCTTCACAACGGAGGCGCGGTTTTGCGGCATTTTGCAAAGCAGATACCAGGTGTGCTGGCCGATAATTTTACCGTAGGCGCCATCAGTATTTTCAGCTTTACCGGCCACTAAATCATCAACCTGCTTGGTCGTAACAGCGTCGGACGAGAGGGATGAAAAATCAAAGGCGCTTTCAAAGCCGTCCACATGGCTGACAAAGTAGCCGGCATAGGGCGAACGAACAGGCTGCGCTTTCATAGATCCAACGTCCAGCGCGGCCAATTGTTTTTCATATCGCCGGAGAAGTTTTGAAAAATTCATCTGCGTACCGGTCGCAATCTGCTTGGTCGTGATCTTGTAATTGACTTTGCGCACCGCTTCATCCAGAGAAGAAAGCTTGTTGGAATCGATTAGTTCAAGATAATCGTGGATTGCGGTGGAGATTTCGGAATTAAGCGCAACAACATTGACGTAGCTCAGACTTTCCTGGTTTTGAATCGACTGCAAATAGCCGATCTTATTTTGCAGTTCCAACGATTCTTGATAATTTTGTGCCTGTGTTTCGCTGGAAAACGAAACGGCAATTGTATCGCCGTACGCGACGCTCGTACTGTCAGACACAGTCGGGATATAGATTCGCTGGTCTTGCATATACAAAACGGAGGTGGAAGCCCCGCTTTCGTCGGTACGGTTTTCATCACGCACGACAAAACCGTTTACAGACACAACTTCCTTTTCACTGGTTAGAGAAATATATTCCGTATCGAGCTTTCCTGTGGAGGAGAAATACAAATCCTGCACAATATATGCCAGTACGATCACTGCAAATACGGAAAGCATAATCACGACCGTTTTCATGTCGCGGGACAATCTTTTCATGTGCATCCTCCTTTCGCAGGACAACTTCCGGTTTCTTTCTGAATAAAGTCAAGACTTTCGCGCAGCAGCTCCTGCGCCGAAAGCCGGTCAATCGCCAGCCAATGAATGGACTCATAACGCCTAAACCAAGTCAGTTGCCGCTTGGCATAGCGACGCGTTTCCATTTTCAGATTTTCGAGCGCAATTTCGAGCGGCAGATCGCCATCAAAGTAAGGTTTCAGTTCTTTATAGCCAATGGCCTGCCGCACCGTACCTGCACCGGACAAAGAGAAAAAGCGTTTCGCTTCATCCAGCAGACCGTCGCGCACCATCGAATCAACACGGCGGTTAATCCGGTCATAGAGAAAAGTACGATCTTCGGCACATAAGCCGATCATACAAAACCGGTAGGGCACATCTTCGGCGTGGGACAATTCGTTTTGCTCGGTCAGCGTTTTTCCTGTCGATGCAAAAACTTCGAGGGCTCGCAGGATGCGCTTTTTATCTTTGGCATGGAGCTTTTCGGCCGCTTCGGGGTCAATTTGCCGCAAGCGTACGAGCATCGCCTCCCCGCCTTCCGTGTCGTATTCCCGGGAAAGCGCGTCACGCGCTTTCGTGTCAGCGTCTTCAAAAAAGATGGTATTGTGAAGCACGGCGTCGAGATACAATCCGGTGCCGCCGACAAGGATCGGCGTTTTGCCGCGCGAGAGCACGTCTTCAATACACCGGTAACAAAGCGTTTTATACTGCGCCACACTGAACGATGCGCCAACCGGCAAAAAGCCGATGAGATGATGCGGCACGCCGTCCATTTCGCGAACCGTCGGTTTTGCTGTGGCAATGTCCATTTGTTCGTAGATTTGCATGGAATCGGCGGAAATCACTTCGCCGTCGAGCTGTTTGGCCAATGCGACGGCGAGCGACGTTTTGCCGCTGGCTGTGGGGCCGACAACGCCGATGACAAGGGGTTTCAAAGATGTCGGCACCTCTTTCCTAATTACTGGATACGCCCGAACTGTTTTTCCAGTTCGTAGCGGCTCATTTCGATGAGTACGGGTCTGCCGTGGGGACAATAGCGCACGTCGTCGTGATAGAGCACACGCTCCGCGAGCGCTTTGAGTTCGGCAGTTGAGTTTTTGTTGCCGGCTTTGATCGCCGCTTTGCACGCGGCGGTCTCATAGATCCGGTTAATCTTTTCGGCCTGGATATCGGTCTTTTGCTTTAGCAGGTTTTCCGCGATCTCCAGCACAACGTCCTGCACATCGTCGGTATCGAGGAGCATCGGGCACTCGCGTACGACCACGCAGTTGTTGCCGAAATCCTCAATCAGAAAGCCGCAGGATTGAAACACGTCGGCGTTCGACAGAATCACATGGTATTCTTCACGGCTGAGCGGGATTTGGACCGGCGTCAGCAAAACCTGTCGTGCGTCCTCCTTTTTGGTTTCGCGCAGCTTGTTGAACAAAATACGCTCATGAGCGGCGTGTTTATCGATGATATACAGCTTGCCGTTGTATTCGCAAAGAATGTAGGTCTTAAACGCTTCACCAATCAGCCGAAGCGGTCGAACGGCCGGCGTTTCGGTCACTTTGACCGCTGGCGCAGTTTGCTGCGGCTGCGGCTGCGGCGAAGGCTGCTCCGGTTGCTGTTGTCCGATTTGCTGCTTTTTACGGAAGCCGGAAAGTACGTCCGGTTCGTCCTGCGGTTTTGCGAACACGCGCCGATCGGTTGGCGAAGCAACAGAAAGGCCGCGTTTTTGTTCCGGTTGAGACATTTTTGGAGGTTGTGCCGGTGCTTGCTGCCGGATAGGCTGCTGCGGATTTTGCGGCTGTTTCTGCGGTGATTTTTGCGGTTCGGCGCGATATTGCGACGCGGGCATCTGCGACCAAAAGTCCTTCTTTTTCTGCAAAGCAGGATCTTCCTCGACCATCTGCAACTGTGTAGCAACAGGCTTTGTTTTACGGGCGACTTTGTCGAGATCAACCTTTTTGCGCATATCCTCCGTTTCAATCGCGGAGCGCACGGCGTAATAGACGCACGAGCTGACGCGCCGTTCATCGGAAAAACGCACTTCGGTCTTTGCCGGATGGACATTGACGTCCACAAACTGCGCCGGCACTTTGAGATGCAGCACGCAGGCCGGGAAGCGCCCAATCATGATCGCGTTTTTAAAGGCGTTTTCCATCGACGCCGCGACGGCACGCGAACGGATGGTGCGGTTGTTGAGGAAAAAGTATTGCATAGCACGCGAGGGCCGGGCTGCGGTCGGGCGGCTGACGTAGCCCGTCACCTCCACACCGTCGAGTGTGTAGGACACCGGCAGCAGCGTTTCGGCAAACACGCGGCCGAACACAGCGTAGATGACACTCAGCAGTTTGCTGTCGCCGGGCGTAAGCATGGTTTGGCGGCCTTCACGAATAAAGCGGATACTGATTTCCGGATGTGAGAGCGCCAACCGTTCCACCACGTCGGCCACAGCGTTCGCTTCGCTGACGTCGCGCTTGAGAAACTTCATACGTGCCGGGGTGTTATAAAACAAATCGCGCACGACGATCGTTGTGCCGAGCGGACAGCCGGCGTCTTCATAACGCACCTGCTCTCCGCCGGAGATGGCATACGCGGTGCCGGTCTCCTCCCCACTTTGGCGTGTAAGCAGCTCCACATGGGATACGGCGGCGATCGAAGCGAGCGCTTCGCCGCGAAAACCGAGGGTCAAAATCGCGTCGAGGTCTTTGGCGGTATGCAGTTTGCTGGTTGCGTG